>JBCCHR010000182.1:0-6292 GCA_039028655.1 Bacteroidota bacterium | reverse complement strand
TCTCAACAGCCTGTTGGGCTACAATTTTCATGATGTAAGCGATATTTCCTATGACCTGAATGGAAACATCCTTAGCCTGGACAGGACGGGCACCGATGGTAATTACAGTCCACCCGCATTGTGGGACGACCTCACCTATGCGGGTGGACTGTAATTACCATCGGTGCCCGTCCTGTCCAGGCTAAGGATGTTTCCATTCAGGTCATAGGAAATATCGCTTACATCATGAAAATTGTAGCCCAACAGGCTGTTGAGAGCATTCCCTTTTATTCCACTCGCCCCGACGATTCTATTGATTCGATCGTAGCTGTAGTCGTATCCGCGAATTTGTTGGTCGTCGTTCTTGGTCTTCCAAAGTGTTTGTGCAATATTACCGTTGTATAGCGGCGTAGCACCGGTGTTCGCATCTACCTGATTGTAATTGATCTTGAAGTTGAACAGGTCGTTGTTCTGTCCTGAACCACTGCCTATTCCAATTCCACCGGTAGTTCCCTCCACATCGTTGATGGCGGTTAGCCAACCACGGATGTTGTAGTCATAATTGATGCTTTGCAAAGGGTTGTCCAATTCGGGACCAAACATGTACAAATTGTAAACACTTCCGGCAGGGCCATTGAAAGCAACCTTGGCTCTCAGATCTTTGTCTACGTTGGTGCTACCAATATTGTAGAACGTCTTTATGATCGTGTTTCCTTTTTTGATACGGACCATGTTCCCGATTCGCTCAATACGGAAAAGATCTCCTTGCGCATAGGTCACGCCGTTTAGTACGACTCCATATCCACTGGTGTTCTCCAGGGAACGGACTGTTCCATCTTCATGTAAATGCAATCCGTAATCGAAGTAGGAGTTAAGGGCTTGGTTGTTGCCGGATAGCACTAAACCAACTCGCACTCGTTTATTGTTCTGATTGACCAGAATGTCCATTCCACCGTCATATCCTCCCGGGATCACCCCAATGGAATGAGCTTTTGCAGCCCAATCCCCATTACCCCAAGTTCCTGAGGCTTTGGTCACGGTACCGTTGTGATCTACGGTAACATCTTCCAGATCCTTCCATCCTTCCAGGATAGCAATACCACCCACATTTTTCACTGAAAGCTGGCCCAGATCGTCATAGACATTTCGGGCAATCAACTGTACTTTCTGATTGTCTAATTTTTGTTTGTGAGTTATTATTCGCCCTTGGCTATCGTACGTAAAATAGTCTCTGGCAACAATATTTGGGAAACCACTTCTAAGATGCTGGGATTCGATTTCAACGGTTTTCCCAACAAAATCAAGTTTGGATTTCTCGATTTCACGTGTCGCGATGGAGGCATTAAAGCTGTCTACATAGATCGCTCGACCATTCTGATCATATGCTGTTAGCGTCGTGATCCAGTTGCTCTCTCCCAACACCTTCACCTTGCTTACCGTAGGAAGACCTTTGGTATTTAAACTCACGGTTTGATCAAGTACTGTCGTTGGAAGTATCGTAGGGCTGTGATCTACGTTGTAGTCGTCATAATAGTTGATGGTTTGAATCTCGTACAAAGAGTCCCACGGTGCCATGGAATTGGTGTAGTAAATATCGACACCGTCAATGGACACGGGGGTTGCACTTCTTGATTCGTAAGGGCTCGCAAAACCGTCAATGTAGGTTTGCATATCGCCTCTGTCCTTGTAGTTTCTCCACTTTCCGGTTAGGATTACCCGGCCAAGTTCATCATACTTGGTGAACAACCACTCATCCGTCTCTCGGAGATTGGCGTCTTGAGTTAGAACAGGCTGATCCAATTTGTTGTAAACGATGTATTCCCAACCCTTACCAGGGATCTTCTTCTCAACCAATCGATTTCTGTGGTCATATTTGTACATATAGCCAAAATCATTCACAACTCCGGGCAGAATTGCTTGTCCGACGATTATTTTATCAGAGGCTTCGGGCGACAATACATAGGTAAGATTGCCATAATGGTCGTACACATAATAGGTATCATGATAGACCATAGGGCCTGTTGGACCCAATCCTTTTCCAGGCTCACCATCTATAGAACGTTTCAGGATGACCTGTCCAAGACTGTTGGTATATTCATAAATCTTTCCTGCTCTGTCGTCACCGGGCTGCCAGTTTTCATTGCGGGTTTCGGTCACATAAAGTTCCCCGTTGGCGTATTCACCATTGTATCTCAACGAGGGATCATCTGTTTCACCCGTGAGGAATTCAACAGAGAAATAATAGATTCCAGTTAGGTTGGATCGGTAGTCATACTTAATGGTGTGATCGTAATCATCGCCATGATTCACTTTCCAATCCATACCGGGAGCGCCCTGTTCCATCACACGGTTTAGTGGAGATACTTCAAATCGGGATTCACTATACGGATTGATCGTGCCGTTTTCTGAATCTGCCGGGAACTTTGTCAGATAAAAAGGATCGATTTCGGCAAAAGGGTTTGCCACTATAGTTCCTTGATTATTCAACTTGGGATATGGCAAGTAACTTTTAGCTTGCCTTCCATAGCCGTCATACTCCATTGGAGAAATAATATCCTGACCGGCTCCTCCCGCTCTGATCGCTACAGATTGCTTGAGTCTTCCCAAGCCATCAACGTAGGAGATGGTTTCTATTTTCGCATTATCATCTTCTGAAGTATTGCTCAAGGCTTCCACCTCAGTTTGGGTCAATGGCACTTGATATGCCGTTTGTAATTGTTAGTTCTCGTTCGATGTTGGCGTAGTTTGAGCCATACCAACAATCGAAAACAGAAATAGTATATAGCATATATTTTTCATTGTTCTAAAGCCTTTAGTTGTTAGTTCTTAAATTGTAATTGTTCTCGGTCAAGACGTTTCCGTCTTGATCTTTCACGTATTGAAGCCTATTTTGATTATCGTAGTGATAGGTCATCGTGTATGCCTTTGGATCTGTGATGGAGTTGACTCCAACCAGTGGCTCATAAGTGAAGGTGGTCACTTGCGCGTTCGGTAGTCCTGTTCTGATCTTTTGGATCTCCACCTGTATGTCCTGAATGGAATTTGGATTGTCGATCTTATTAAAATCCAGATTGAGGCTATTATTTGTGGCCTCAGCGTACGAGGCATTTTCAATCTTGGCGACCGGATATTTTCCGTTATATCCCCACAAATAACTTACTGAAGTACCGTTGATCAATTTGGCCTCTACAATATTGCCAAAGGAGTCCAACTCGACCACCTTTATTCGGTCCTCGATAAAGCCACTATTGCCTCCTTTTTTACCTCTAAAAAATTCAGGAAGGACATATTGTTCACTACCAATGTTCCAGATCTTATATTCGGTCTCTTGAACAGAAATGGTGTTTTCATCATCGTTGCTGTCGATCCGTTTTGTGGTAGTTTTTAACGGGATCGCTACTTTGTTCTGCGAGATGAGTTCGTTTTCGGCCTGAGATCTTTGTCCCACTGGAATATCTTCGGGATAGGTGTACTCCACACGCTCTTCTTCGTCATTCCCAATGGTCACATTTGTTGCCGACAATAACAAGGAAGCACTTCCGAACTCATTACTGGTGGTGGTGGTTTTTTGAAGTGTATTAAAATGTTCGGTTTTCTGCATGGAAACCATGCTGGCCAAATCTGCAGTAATGAAAATAGATCGTTGCTCAAATTTGGCGAGCGTGTGAACATTTATAGGTAAGCTATTGGGACCTGTACAGTACCTACCGGCAATCGATTCATGTCCCTGCGATTCAATTTGCCAAAACTCAAGATTAATGGTTGGACACGAAGAAGTGTCAGGATCTGCCTGGCCATCTCCGGAGTACACAGAAACATAATTACCATTACGAGTTACGCAGATATAGGAGAAATGTTTGAGCGGGTTCTGGGCAACCACAAAGGTCTTATCAGTATAAATACTACCAATGTTTCCATAGGTGTTGATCTCCGAGACCAAGGTGTTCCCCGCGTCGTTTTTAATCGTACTACTGGTTGGACTACCAATGCTCTGCCCGGTTGTGTAGTGGTAGTTATGAAATGGCATTTGATTGAAATTAATCCAGTTCTCATTCCCCGTTTTGAAGGTGTACACGGTATGTCCGTTTTCTACACCATTCGACATACTCTTCTCGATTACCTCTTCATAAGTGATGTAAGGGTCGTCATCCATATTTGGAGGGTAGATATACCTGTATATGGTGGCGGGATAAATTCCGAAGCCATCATCAATACAAGGACTTTTTTCCGGTGTTTCAATAACATGAGTGAGTGGGGTAAAATTCTGGCTAACCTTGTCATTTGGATATTCATATATTTTTTCGGTTTCCAAAACAGACTGGGCCGAATAATTTTTAATGCTCTGAATGCGTAATCCCGGGAAGATCTCGGTAGCGTTCTTGTGATTCTCGAAATGAAATTCGGTATATCCGCCGGTAGGATAGGCAATACTCTTAAGGGTGCCGATTTTAGTTTGATTTTCTGAAGGTTCTCTATCGGCTCCTGGGAGATTGAACTGGGTCAAACTCTCAAAATGAGTGGGATTCGGTTCGTTGTTGAAGTATCCAAATAGGTCAATAGATTTAGACAGTCGGGATGGGACTAGTGTAGGTGAATAGTAATCGAAGGTGTATTTGTTTGCTTCGGATCCCTTTCCAATCTTCACTTCGTCTAGTTTTAACCTGCGCTCGTAGTAAGAGCTTGGATTGGCCGGTCCGAATTCAGTCGTTTCGAATTCAATCTCTTCAACTGGAGTTTGAGAACTTGCATAGTCCTCATAGATTTTGATGCCTTTGATGGCCTTATTGGTGCCGTTTTGAATGTCGTACCGATCTTCAAATTCAAATCGGATGATCTCCTTACCATTATGATAGACGGATTCAAGGAGTTGTACCGTATTTAGCGTTTTTACTGAACTAATTTGAGTTGGGCCGGGCAATTGTCCATCTCCTGTATATTCTGTATGTCCTCCTCCCGTATGCACTTTATTGTGTGAGATCGTTTGGTTGATGACATTAGGTATTTCTGGAAGATCCAGCTCGTCGTAATTGGTGTAGTTAAAGTAGTAGACATCTTTGCCATTGGCTGAGACAACTTTGGACAATAGCCAGGAAGAGTTATATGTAATGTTGGAATTTGGTATCGGTTGGGTGTCTTTGTCATCTGTCCTTTTGATGATCTCGATCGGATTTGAAGGATTGGTCACAGGGTTGTATGGCAAGTCTCCATCTACATAGTTGCCAAAGTAATACCGATTTCCTTGCTCGTCCAGGAACTCCCAGTAAAGGATGTCAAAAAACCCGGAATTCGTGCCCAATGGCAAGGGACTTTCCACCTTTAGATTGGGGTTTTTTAGTGCTACCGGACCATAGGTCTCAGTGTCCATCCAAATAATATCATTCAACCCCATTCCATTAACACTGAAATAGTCTTGCTCTATGTCGATTTCCGATTTTTGGACGTCCTCCATAAATTCATAATAGTCCTGGACAGAGGCCTTGGCGTTGGCAAGGCTCGAGTTATCGAAGATGAGCCCGGTATCATCGCTCACACCGTTGTAGTCACGATATTTCAGGATTTTCTGTCTTATTGAATTACTCAATGGGCCTGGGGTTACCGTTCCGTGGTCGGACAACCCTCGGGTTTGTCTGGATACCCTTCCTCCTATGTTAAGGTTCCAGCCAAGGCCAACGTTTGATGCAACCTGGGTCACTTTGATACCCGTTGCGTCGTAGGTTAAGGAAATGGGAAGGTCCATTTCTTTCCCTTTAAACGTATATAATGGAACCGAAATGTTGGGTGTTCCTGTAAGAAGGCCCACGTCGTAGGAGCCATATTGCGTGAATGCTTCCGCTTCCGGAGAATTGGGCACCTGGACCAATTTGGAAAACTGCTCGGAGTAATTGGCTTGATTTTGCGACCACCCATAGGCAGTCACAAACAGTAGCCCTAGAAAGAGATATTTGTTCATGATGTAAAGTATTTATGTGATCCTTAATGATTAACTAAAGGCGAAAGTAGTTGGGGAAGGGGGGGCATAAAATAGAGAATGTAAAACCGTGGGAGTTGGTTTCAAAAGTGTTTGGATTCGATTGTTTTATGTTTTCAGGGCATCATCAGAATAGGCGGTCAATTCCCAAACATCTTCGCGATGGTTAGTACTTGAAATCGCTGCGGCAAGCTATTCAGAATAAAAAAATGAAATAAAATTAAGATGACTAAGTCCAGTTGAGCTGGCACCAATAATGGAGTAAAGAGAACTACCGCCTCCTGCCGGAGTACGTCATGGCCTCGCCCTTGCCAAATCCATAACTCAGGCCAAATGTGAGAAATC
>JBCCHR010000181.1:0-6299 GCA_039028655.1 Bacteroidota bacterium | reverse complement strand
TCGGCTTCTCGCATGGCTTTGGAGTCTTGCCATCTTACGCCCCATGGGTACATCTTACTATTGAAAATGATCTCCCATTCTTCTTCGCCTGGAATGGTCCATAGGGTATAGTCGCCGGCTGGTAATTCCTGGCCATCGATGATCACGGCTTTGTTGGTGCTAAAGGTGGTGGCCTCGTTGGCCCCCGTTCGCCATACTTCGCCATAGGGAACCAGATCGCCAAATATCACGCGACCTTTTTTCGACGGACTCGAGTAAAATACGTCCACTTCAAGGTCGTCGATCGTATAGGTTTGGGTGACTTCCGGACTGTGTTTTTTGGTGTTTTTGATGAGAATGGGTCGCGCTACGAAAACAAATAGAAGCCCCAGTACGAGAAGGATTCCAACGATCCACAACAGTATTTTAACGGCTCGGTTCATGGCAGTAGAAATTAATGTTAGCGAAAGGTAGTAAATTTAAAAGTTCTTTTTTTGCAACAGTCGAATATTTGTATCGTCTTTAACCCGAACAGCAACCAAAAAAACCATCAAGCTTGTCCACTCAGTTACTCGTTGAACAATGCAAGGAGCACAACCCAAAAGCACAAATGGCGCTTTACAAGCAATATTGTGACGGGATGTTTGTTGTGGCGCAACGGTATATGAAGGACGAGGCAGCAGCCGAGGATGCTATGCAGGATGCTTTTATTAAGGCATTTTCAAAATTGCATCAGTTTAAAGGGGACGTCACCTTTGGCGCTTGGCTGAAACGGATCGTGATCAACACCTGTCTCGATGCCATTAAGGCTCGAAAAATGGAAACATATTCCATAGACGAAGGGGTGTTGAGCGTTGCCGAAGACGACGACTGGACGGTGGCCGATGAGACCACCGTGGCCGAAGTACGAAGAGCGATCGATCAGTTAAAGGACCCGTTTAGGGTGGTGGTGCAATTGTTCCTGTTGGAAGGGTACGATCATAAGGAGATCTCCGATATTTTGGGTATTTCTGAAAGTGCTTCCAGGACGAACCTGCATCGCGGAAAACATCAGTTGAAAGAAGAATTAAAACATTTGCACTATGGGACAGGATATTAGAGATATGTTGAAGGACACTTCGCTTCAAAACCCGAAGTTACCGGAAGGACATGAGGCGCGATTTGCCAAGAAACTGGAGGAATCCTTTCAGCAAAAACCAAAGAATACATCATTCTTGTGGCTAAAGGTAGCTGCCGCTGTGATCATTTTTATGGGGCTGGGTTATTTTGCCTATCAATTTATGAATGGAAACAGTAATGATGCACCTATTCTGGCCGATACCGAGACCGTGGAAGAAAATACACCGCAGGAGTTTACACTGGGAGATCTTTCACCGGATCTTAAGAAGGTAGAAGATTTTTATACCACCGGTATCAAAGTGCAACTGGCATCGCTGGAGAGCGATCCCGAAAACAAAGACCTGATCGATGCTTATATGAAACGATTGAACGAACTCAATCAGGAATATGCGCGACTCAATAAAGAAATGAACGAGGTAGGGCCCACAGAGGCAACCATCACCGCCTTGGTCGATAATTTGAAACTACGTTTGGAATTGCTGTTCAAACTGAAAAACAAATTAAAAGAACTAAAACAATTAGAAAATGAAAAGTATAGCGAATTTACAACGTAACCTGGCTACGCTGGTACTTTTGTTCTGCGGTTTGGTGCTAAGTGCACAGAGCAGTTCCAAAGAGAGCTTCAACGTAGGAAACGATGTACTGGTATCGGTAAACACCTCACATACCAATGTGGTTTTCGAGACTTGGAATAAGGACAAAGTAGAGGTGGAAGCCTTTATCGACGATGAGTCACTTTCGGAAGCCGAGAAAAAGAAGATATTCGACAACTGGGACCTGGATGTGCTGGGTAACAGCAAGAAAGTAGTGATCACCTCCAACGAAGGAAGTCTGTGGGGAGGGATCGAGTCTATGGGCAGTTTGAAAGCCTTGAGCCGCCTGGGAGAATTGGAATCATTGAAAGGCCTCGATGCCCTTAAGGAACTAAAGAACATGCCAATTATTGCCGATCTGGGCAATATGAACTGGAATATCGAAGTGCCAGAAGTACCGGAGTTGGGTAATTTCCCGGTGTGGCCGTTTAACTCGGAGCGACCCAATTTTAAGGATGGCGACGAATACAATTACTACAACGATAATAACAACCGGTCGTACACGTTCGATCGTTCGAAATACAAGAAGAACAAGCAGGCCTATGTGGACAAGCTCAATGGTAAATACAATACCAACGTATCCGTGCGTGAGGTAGATTCCTGGTTGAGTGACGTTGATGAGTGGGGAGAGAACGTTGAGAAGGTCATGGAAGAGTGGGGCGAAGAGTTTGGAAAGAACTTTCAAATGAATTTTGGTCCTGATTTCGAGATCCGAATGGAGAAGTGGGGTGAAGAGTTTGGCAAGGAAATGGAGAAGTGGGGCGAAGAATTCGGTGAAAAGTTTGGAAAAGAAATGGAGAAATGGGGTGAAGAGTTTGGTAAGGACATGGAGAAATGGGGCGAGGAGTTTGGAAAGAGCATGGAAGAATGGGCCAAGCAGTTCGAAGAGAACGGCCATAATTACTCACACAAAGTAACTACCGACGAGAATGGCAACAAGTCGTATATCATTCAAAGCGACGGAGGACTTTTCAAGGAATCTAATGTAAAGGCCAAGAAAACCATCATTATTCGCTTGCCTAAAGGTGCCAAGACCGACATCAATGTGCGCCATGGGGAGGTGAAAATGGCCGACGCCTACAATTTGAAAGCCAATTTAAACTATGCAAAGCTAACTGCAAACAGCGTTGATGGGGGGGAGACCCTCATCAATGCTGCCTATGCACCTGTGTATGTGAACTATTGGGGGAAAGGTGCCCTCGATCTGCAGTTCGTAGACGATTGCAAGCTCAATAACGTAGAACGCATCCATGTAGAGGCCAATTCCAGCAATGTGAATATTAACAAGCTCAATGACGAGGCCTTGTTGTCCGGTTCCTTTGGCAGTTTGTTCATTAACGAGATCAGCGATCGATTTGGATCCATCGATATTGTCCTGGAGAACACCGACGCTACGTTGAGCTTTCCCGATACGTCTTTTAATTTCTATTACAATGGGAAGAAGTCGCGCTTTAAAGTGCCTTCGGAATTGGAAATTACCACCAATACCAAGAACGACAGTAGGTCTTTATTAAAAGGATTTCACGGTTCCAAAGGCAGCAACCGGTCGTTGACCATCAATGCTTCTTACAGTAACGTTTCGTTTCAGAATTAGCAACTTCGCCTATCGAAACATCACTACTTTTATCATACTTCAACTGCCCATCGGCCTTTAGGATTCGGTCTACGAACTTTCAACTACCGAACATACCTAAAGTAGCTTTCCTTGGCTTTTCAGCATAAAAAAACCACTCCAAAATTATTCAATTCCGAAGTGGTTACTTCAACTAAATAAACCTCAAGCTAGGCGTCCTTGTTTAGTTTTTTGGTTAAGTAGAATCCCGCAAACAATCCTAAACCTGCCATGAAGAAGATCGTGCCTGGGTAGGCCACATCTTCGTCCACACCAAGGTTGTAATGCAAGATAGCTGCGATAAATATTCCTATTCCGATACCCATTAGCAACAGCGCCAAATTGATGATCATTACCTTCCAGATCGGTGTAACGCGGCGTTCCTTGCTGTAGAAAATAGAGGCTTCTGCGCCTTTTTCGATCAAAGCGAGGCGCTCCTTGTTACGTGCCGAAATGTATAGATAAAAGATTCCAAAGATAACTCCGAAAAATACTAAGGGTACTAAAACTTCTCCTGGTCCCATAATGTGTGTTTTAAATTGATTATTTCTGTTCGTTTTCAGCTAAGACGTAACTAATTTCATTCCGGTTACAAATTCTTTTTATTTTTTCTGAAAAGGCATGAAGCACGGAGCTCGAAGCTGGGAGTATTTCCGTCTTCCAACTTCGGACTTCCGACGGATTCAATACTCAAAATTCAATGTTCAATACTCAATGTTCAATTGAGGGCGTTCTTCATCCGACGTAGCTTTTGCGCAGGTGGACTGACTCCCGACTTCGGACTTCGGACTTCCGACTCCCGACTTCGGACTTCCGACGAATTCAATCCTCATTGTTCAATGTTCAATACTCAATGTTCAATTGAGGGCGTTCTTCATCCGACGTAGCTTTTGCGCAGGTGGACAGACTTCGGACTTGAGACTTCGGACTTCCGTCTTCCGACGGATTCAACACTCAATATTCAATGCTCAATACTCAATGTTCAATTGAAGGCTATCTTCATCCAATGGCAGTTTTGCTTAGGTAGACCGAATTAGGTCTTCGGACTCCGGACTTCGGACTTCCGTCTTCCGACTCCTGACTTCGGACTCCCGACTCCCGACTTCCGACTTCCGACTTCGCGCTTCCAACTATTCTTCGTATTTTATTCTGAATTAATTGTAACCAATCCTGAAAAAGGGTCGTCTTACCTAATAATGCAACGCACCACTGACCAACAACTGATCGAGCGAACCCTGAGTGGCGACTCCAGGGCTTTTGGCACTCTGGTAGAGAATTACCAGGGCTATGTCTATACGATCGTGTTGCGAATGGTGAAGGTGAAGGAGGAAGCCGAAGAGGTGGCGCAAGACACCTTTGTAAAGGCCTATGAGTCGTTATCGAGCTTTCGAGGAGATTCCAAGTTTTCGAGTTGGTTGTACAGTATAGCCTATCGAAAGGCTTTGGACCGAATTCGAAAGAACAAGCGTCATAAAGCGTCCGAGTTGATCGAGGAGATCACCAGTGACGAGATTGGCGTGGGAGGAAATGTACATCAGCTTTTGGAAAGCAAGGAGCGGTCGGCACAAATCCAGGAGTGCATTATGCAACTACCTGAAGTTGACGCAGCGCTGGTGACCCTGTACTATTTTGAAGAACAGTCGGTCAAGGAGATCGCAAAGATCACTCAGCTTTCAGAAGAGAATATAAAAGTAAAACTATATCGGACTCGAAAAAAAATGTTTTCTTTACTAGAACATTTGATTTCGCCGGAAATACCAAATGGCCATGGAAAATACGCCTGAAAACATAGAAAAACTCACCAACAAATGGGTAGCCGAAGCCGGGATACAACAACCTTCCAAGGGGTTTGCCCGTCAGGTAATGGATGCTATTGATGCAAAGAGTACGGTGAAACAGGTGTATCGTCCGTTAATTTCCCTCAAAGCCTGGGGGTGGGTTGCCGCGTTGATAATCGGAACCTGGGTGCTGCTTCAGTATATGCCGGAAGGTCAACAAAGTTTCGTGAGTGGTTTGGAAACGTCTGATCTACCCACCGTGGAGCATCTGTTCCAAAATTTTAAACTGTCCAAAACCATGGTGTATGCCATAGGATTTATGGCGCTGTTCCTGGTGCAAATCCCTTTCTTAAAAAGGCGTTTTATCAACTAGTACAGATTTTTTAGGATGTAACTGCCATCCGGACCGTGCTCAAATTCACCGGTCATCACATCCTCTGTGAGTAATTTGGTGGCAATATCTCCACACAGACCTCCGCATTCAATGGAAATTTCGCGGTTGATCTTAAAACCACTTTCGGCACTTCCTGTTACAAATCGCACGTAACCCAGACCGTTGTAGAAATCGGCCAGTGGTATCGTGAACCTGGTATTCGGAGGAATCGCTTCCTGGGCTACGATCGAATTGAACCGATACGAATCGGTCGAGGTGTTGATCCCATCATTCTTTGTAGTGATACGCGTTGCCACGATCTGGTACCGATTGCCAGGTACAAAATCGAAGCCGGAGATCACAGGCAATTTAAAGGTTTGCCCGCTACCCGTTTCGGCTGCGATAAAGGCAGTTCCATTGTACAAGGAGGTGGTTCGGAAATGATCGATGGTCAGGTTCACTTCAGTTTCGGTAATGCTGGCATCGTCGGCACTACATGAAATCAGTACGGTTGCAAGTAAAACGTAAAGTAGCTTTTTCATAACTCAAAATTTTATTTTGAAAATACGAAAAAGCTACTTCTGTGTCAAGAACTAATGGTCTTGGATTATAAAATATCAGTAGTTACTCATTCTCAGTAAGCACCCATTCTCCCTTTTTGATCAGTGGGATGGCCTGTTTGTATTTGAGGGTTTTGTTCTCACCGCTCATCACATTTTTGATCGTCACCTTGTCGTTACGGCCAATCTTGGGCTGCTCGCGTACGATGGTTTCGGTTACTTGCTGCTGTTGCTGCTGGGTATTCCCGGCTGCTCTGGCCTCGGCTGCACGTTCGTCCATGTTAC
>JBCCHR010000180.1:0-6318 GCA_039028655.1 Bacteroidota bacterium | reverse complement strand
GCGAGCATCAGTTCGAAATCGGCCGAAACCAGGATCATTGATGCCGATGGCTGTTACCTGCTTCCCGGGATGATCGACGATCAGGTGCATTTTCGCGAGCCCGGCCTAACACATAAGGCCACCATAGAAACCGAATCGAGAGCTGCTGTAGCCGGTGGTATCACCACATTTATCGAAATGCCAAATACCGTCCCGCAGGCTACGACCATCGAATTGCTGGAGGAAAAATTTGCCAGGGCCGCAGAAACGTCTTGGGCCAATTATTCGTTCATGTTTGGGGGAACCAATGACAATCTGGAAGAGATCCTCAAAGTAGACGAGACCAAAGTAGCCGGCCTCAAGCTATTCCTGGGCTCTTCAACTGGGAATATGCTGGTGGACGATCCGGAGGTGTTGGAGCAAATATTTAGCAATACCAAGCTGTTGATCTCGGTGCATTGCGAGGACGAAGCGACCATACGTACCAACTTGGAGAAATTCAAGTCGGAGTATGGCGATGATATTCCGATGAGTTGCCATCCGGTCATTCGGAGTGAAGAAGCGTGCTACCTTTCCTCATCCCGCGCTATCGAACTGGCTAAGAAAACCGGCGCGAGATTGCATGTGTTTCACCTATCTACAGAGAAGGAGACGCATTTATTCAGCAAGAAGAAAAAACTGGCCGATAAAAAGATCACAGCAGAAGTGTGTATCCATCACCTCTGGTTTACGAACGATGATTACGAAAAGAAAGGGAGCAAGATCAAGTGGAATCCTGCCGTGAAAACGCAGGATGATAAAGATGGTCTTTGGAAAGCCTTACTCGATGATCGCATCGATGTGATCGCCACAGACCATGCGCCGCATACCCTGGAGGAAAAAAACAATCCTTATACGTCCTGTCCGTCTGGTGGACCACTGGTGCAGCATGCCATGGTAGCGTTGATGGAGATGTTCCACAAGGGAGTGATATCTTTGGAAAAGATTGTTGAGAAAACGTCTCATAATCCCGCTATTTTGTTTCAGATCAAGGATCGCGGGTATATTAGAGAGGGATACAAGGCCGATTTGGTATTGATCGATCCCAATGCTCCCTGGACCGTGAATTCGGATAATATTTTATACAAATGTGGATGGTCTCCCTTTGAAGGGACTACCTTCAAATCGCGCATCACCCATACCTTGATCAATGGCGTGGTGGCGTACGAGCACCTTAAGTTCCCGAACCGAACGCACGGAGAACGTATTACTTTTAACAGATAGTGCAAAAAATAGCTTACATACTATGTCTTGTTCTCGGCCTGTCGGGCTGCCAGGAAGTGCAATATCCTGAGCCGCCGCAGACGTTGATCTCGCAGGAGAAAATGGTGCAGATCCTGGCAGATGCTTATATTTCGAATGCCAGCAGGAGCAAGGGGGTGAACAATCGGATCCTCCGTACCAAAGGCATCCAACTCGATTCACTATTGTATACAAAACACGGTATTGATAGTCTTACGTTTGCTGAAAGCAATGCGTACTATGCCTCCAATCTGGATCAATATACAGCCCTGATCACGGAAGTAGAAAAGGTGATAAGCGCTCGCAAAGCTACACTGGACAGCACCGTAAACGCCATCCGTAATCGTACCTTTTCTCAGGGTGACAGCACCAAAGTGGCCACTGAGAAACCCGCCAATGAAGGTCAGTTAGAATCGCCCGCTCGGGACGATGAAGAGTAATTTTTTGCGACCCTTTCGATGGTCTCCTCGATAGGCGTGAATTGGAAATTGAGGTTGGACCGCACTTTTTCGTTATTGAACGTAGACACGCTGTACATGGCATCGACCATGGCCCTTAATAACTTTCTTTTGGTGCCAAAGAAAAAACTGGCAAATGCGTCCAATCGGCTGAGCCAATTAAACATGGATCTGGGCAATTCTTTGGTAGGCGGTGTATTTTCAAATGCTTTGGCGAGCTTGGTAAGCAATTGGAGGTAGGTGAGGTTTTGGGCCACCAAAATATAGCGTTCGCTGGCGATGTGACTTTCCATGAGCAGTTGCATGACTGTAACTACATCCCTAACATCGACAAAGCCGCTTCCTCCCGGGGTATAGAATTTACTGCCCTTTGCGGCATTCTTCACGATGATGCCGCTGCCCGAGTTCCAAAAACCTTCGCCCAGTATCACCCCCGGATTTACGATCACGGCGATGAGTCCTTCCTGTACACCCCGCCATACTTCCATCTCGGCGCCGTGCTTGGTGAGCGAATATACGTTGTGGTTTTCTTCGGGATTCCAGAATGATTCTTCATCTATGGGTTGGCCATCCACGGACGTCCCTAACGTGGCGATAGAACTCACATGGCAAAACTTCTTTATGCCTTTGGCGAGGGAGAGATTCACCAAATTGGCCGTGCCTTCCACATTGGTCTTTTTGAGGGCCCGGAAATTCTTTGGATTAAAGCTGATGTAGGCTGCACAGTGATACACTTCAGAAATTCCCTCAAAGGCTCGTTCCAGTGCCGGAATCTCTATTATATTGGCTTCCATCCACTCAATGCTGGAATACAGGTGTTCCACTTCCGGTCCGTAGATCCGAAAAATTTCTTTCACTGCATCAAGATCGCTGGATGCCCTGTGCGTAGCCCTAATCGGGGTGTTTTTCTGTGCCAAATGGGCCAATAAATGAGCACCCACTAACCCGGTTCCTCCGGTAACTAATATCATATAGTAAATGTAGGGATTTTTGTGCGATGGCATCCCCATTTTAAACGGTGGTCAAGCCATGAAGCAGAATTATATTTTATATTTTTGCCGAAATTCTATTCGCTATGCCTGAAAATTTTGTGAAAGAACTTCAATGGAGGGGAATGGTACACGACGTGATGCCGGAAACCGAAGAACATTTGATGGAGCAGATGCGATCGGCGTATATTGGTTTTGATCCCACAGCCGATTCGTTACACATTGGTAATCTGGTTCCTATTATGTTGCTGGCCTTCTTTCAGCGTAGCGGACACCGACCTGTAGCACTCGTAGGTGGGGCCACCGGGATGATCGGGGATCCTTCGGGCAGGTCGACCGAGCGCAACTTGCTGGACGAAGACACCTTGCGATACAACCAGGAGTGTGTGCGCAAGCAATTGTCGCAATTCCTCGATTTTTCGTCCGGTAAAAGCAATGAGGCGATGATGGTGAACAACTACGACTGGATGAAGGACATGAGCTTCCTTGATTTTATCCGGGACGTGGGGAAACACATAACGGTGAACTATATGATGGCCAAGGATTCGGTAAAGAATCGAATTGGTGGAGAAGGACAGGACGGAATGTCGTTCACAGAGTTTACCTACCAGTTGGTTCAGGGCTACGATTTTTACCATCTGTACCAGCACCAGGATTGCACGTTGCAAATGGGAGGTAGCGATCAATGGGGCAATATTACGACCGGAACAGAATTGATCCGTCGTATGGGTGGTGGAAAAGGATATGCACTTACTTGTCCGTTGATCACCAAAAGTGATGGTAGTAAATTTGGCAAGAGCCAGGGAGGCAATGTATGGCTGGATGCCAAACGCACTTCCCCTTATAAGTTCTATCAGTACTGGTTGAATTCAAGTGATGAGGACGCCGAAAAGTATATCAAGATCTTTACCTTTCTGGATCAGCCCACGATCGAATCGTTGGTTGCTGAGCACAAGGAAGCACCTCATATGCGATTGCTTCAGAAGCGATTGGCAAAAGAAGTGACTTGTACGGTTCATGATGAAGCTGCCTACGAGAAGGCAGTTCAGGCGTCTAATATGCTCTTCGGAAAATCCACTTCCGAAGATCTTAAAGGACTGGATACCGAGACTTTCCTGGACGTCTTCGAAGGTGTTCCGCAGGCTGAGGTAGCGGCTTCAGAAATAGAAAATGGCATGGACATTATTGCTGCCCTTGCTGAAAAAAGTGGCTTCCTGAAGTCGAATGGTGAAGCACGACGGGCTCTGAAGGAAAACTCCATTTCGGTCAATAAGGAGAAAGTGGGAGCCGACCGCAGCGTAACCAGTAGCGACTTGATCAATGGGCAATTCGTTTTGTTGCAGCGTGGGAAAAAGAACTACGTCATCCTAAAAGCAGTATAACCATCATAAGAAAACCCCGAGCATTCGCTCAGGGTTTTCAAAACTAACTAACCAACCAATTATGATGGATCTCAACAATCCTTTTTCATAACATGGGATAAGTCGGTACTTTTTCTCTTTCCTTACATCCCTTGCATAAAATTTGAAACTTCCGGGTAGGGAATGAGCGAACTTATGAGTAGCGCAATGCTTTCCTTAACAATGATCGTGATGCTCAAAAGCGTTGCCACCACCAGGATGGCAACCGATACGTTGTTCTCTTTGATGGCCTGAAATTCGTTCACACCTCGTGTGAGAATGGAATATAGAAAAAAGACTGATCCGTTGATAATGACCGAGGCCATGAAGCCAATGAGCAGATAGAGCCCAGAGTACGTGGCAATGGTACCGTAATCTACCACATCGCTTTGAGTGGTCGACAATCGTACAATATTGGTGATCGAAGGGAGTATCTCACTAAGAATGAGTCCGATAGACAAAACGATCCCCGAAGTAAATACCGAAAACGCGGTATTGCTGCCCTGCAGATCCATTTTCTTGAAAAAAAGTTTGTGTAGGATGATGTATGAGAAATAGATGATCACCACCGATACCACGAGCGAGATGATAATTTCGAAAAGAGCGAGTGAAAAGAGTTGTTTGTTCATAATGTTCTATTTACTGGTGAGAATCACGTTCCAATGCGTTATGTCATGAAAATTGGCCGGGAGCTTTCCTGCCTCATAATATTTTGCGGTAGTTTCCCATACCACGTACTTTTTACCGTAATGCATCTTGTGGATGCCGGTAACGGGCAGATTAACTCCTATGATGGAATGACGGTAAAATTCACTGTTTAATATGGCTACGTCGTAGTTAAAATGCTTTAAGATAGAGTAGATAAGGACGGTACGGGTGTCGCAATCTCCTTTTAGATTCTGAAGGAACGACACCGGATTCTGAATGCCGTAGGTTACATTACCCATGCAACAGGTTGGGCATTCCTCCAGTATGCGCTGGATGGACGGCTCGTAGTTGTCGGCGGACAGACATTCTTCCTGAAAAATAAAGGAATACGGAATATCCTGGATACAAGTCACTACCATCTCTGCAAATTCCATCTGGTTAAGGCCTTTGGTCTGGTGAATATCTCTAAAAGTCTGCATCACAAGGTCCAGGCTAGGCGTGTCCGACTGTTCCAGGTAATCGTAGAGGCTTCCCCAAAAATGCCCGGAAGCTCTACGGTAGGTCCAACGATCGACTACGTCGCGCAGTCTGTCGAAATCTTGTTGGCGCACGATCAGGTCGCCGGCGTATTTGTTTCCGTAGTTATCTCTCCAGATACGGTGACTTTCATAAACGGGGATGGTATCGTTATCTTCCACAATCGAACTAAGAGCAACACCTTCTTCCTTTTTAAAGTTGTTCTCTTCGGTGATCACAGTGAGGGTTTCGCTGAAGAATTGCGACATAAACCGAATGGTGAGCATGAGAACCAGTATGATCACGCTGTTGGTTATGAGCGACTTGATCGATGGTCGCCCCAGCCAGCGGGAGGTGAGAATGGCACTCAGTACAAGGGCCGCCACTGCGGAAAGGACGACGCCCATATCGACCACCAGATTGATAAATACCCAGGCAAAAAAGCCTACGATGGTAAAAATGAAGATCCAAAGGCAGCCGCTGGTATTTTTTTTGGTTTTGTTCATTTAGAGGATCATGAGGTTACATCCACGAATGTCGCTCGTATCAAATCTACCCAAAATTTCGAAACTTCCGTCCCGGTGCAATTTCCCAAGGTCCTGGGTGGCAATGAAGGAGCAAGAATACATATTAGCAAGGTCGATCACGTTAATTCCTCCGGTTTTGCCTTGGACCAATGTGAGCGGATCCTCAGGATCGCGTGTAAGCACTCGCATCCATGGCGGGCATTGGAAGAGACCATTGCCATGGGAATACGCCTGCGACAACAGCTCGGTCATGCCGTATTCGCTGTGAATGCTGTCTACCCCAAATCCTGTTTTTAATTGATCGTGTAGGGCCTCTTTGATCAGTTCCTTGCGGCGTCCTTTCATTCCGCCCGTTTCTATGATGTATGTGTTGTTTAGCTGAAACGAGTTGGCCTCCAAAAGGTCTAACAAGGCATAAGAAACTCCTATGAGCAACACCTTTTTATCCAGTTTGTCCAAGGCTTCCAGTTGAATTCCAAGAGCGTCGAGGTTGTCCAGGTAAAAGCCACTGCGCGGGTTG
>JBCCHR010000179.1:0-6340 GCA_039028655.1 Bacteroidota bacterium | reverse complement strand
TCTTTAGATTTCTTTGAAAAATACCTAAATAATGCGGCTCCTACCGGCTACGAATGGGACGGTCAGAAACTTTGGATGGAGTACCTGAAACCCTACGTGGATGAATTTATTACCGATACCTACGGAACTGCGGTGGCAGTGATCAATCCGGAAGCCGAATACAAGGTGGTGATCGAAGGACATGCCGATGAGATCTCCTGGTACGTTAATTATATAGCCGACAATGGCCTGATTTACGTAATACGTAACGGAGGCAGCGACCATCAGATCGCACCTTCCAAAGTAGTGAACATCCACACCCGCAAAGGCATTGTAAAAGGGGTGTTTGGATGGCCGGCCATCCATACCCGTAGTCGTGCCAAGGAAGAGCCCCCCAAACCCAACAATATTTTTATCGACATTGGTGCCAAAGACAAAAAGGAGGTGGAAAAGATGGGGGTACATATTGGTTGTGTGATCACCTACCCTGACGAATTTCATATCCTTAATAAAGACAAGTTCGTTTGCCGTGCCCTGGACAATCGAATGGGCGGTTTTATGATTGCTGAAGTGGCCCGGCTGCTTCACGAGAACGGAGATACCCTACCCTTTGGGTTGTACATTACAAATTCGGTGCAGGAAGAAATTGGCCTAAGAGGTGCCCAAATGATCGCAGAACGTATACAACCCCAGGTGGCCATCGTGACCGACGTTACCCACGACACCACCACCCCCATGATCGATAAGAAGAAACAGGGACTGGCGAAGATTGGTGACGGTCCTGTGATCGCTTACGCACCTGCCGTGCAACAAAAACTAAGAGACCTGATCACCGACACGGCCGAAGCGAAAAAGATTCCGTTTCAGCGAGCTGCACTATCTCGAGCCACAGGTACCGATACCGACGCTTTTGCCTACAGTGGTATGGGCGTAGCCAGTGCATTGATATCCCTACCGCTTAGATATATGCACACCACCGTTGAAATGGTCCACCGGGACGACGTGGAAAATGTGATCAAACTGATCTACGAGACCTTGCTCAACATCAAGGCAGGAGAAACCTTTAGTTATTTCGATTAGGAAGATGCTATTCATGATTAAGAAGCTGCCAACTGGCAGCTTTTTTTATCTTTAACCTCAAATCCTGATCTGTGCTTTTCAACTCATTCGATTTTGGTTTCTTTTTGGTGATCGTGTATCTGGTCTACTGGATCATAGGTACTACCCGAAGAAATGCACAGAACGTCTTGTTATTAATTGCCAGCTACGTGTTTTACGGCCTGTGGGATTGGCGATTCCTGGGACTACTCATCATGAGTTCCTTTGTCGATTTTATCGCAGCCCGAGCTATAGCCAACACGAAAAAACATGGCACTCAAAAGCTCTTTCTGTGGTTGAGTGTCGCCTGGAACCTTGGGGTGTTGGTTGCCTTTAAATATTTCAACTTTTTTGTCGACAGTTTCGAGACGTTGTTCGGGCTGGATCCTGTCGACGGATATACTTTTTGGAATGTGGCCATTCCATTGGGACTTAGCTTCTATACCTTCCAGACCATGAGCTACACCATCGATGTGTATCAAAGTCATCGACCCGGAGCTGTGAAGAAGTTCGCCCCCACCGGCAACCTGCTGGAGTTCCTGTGCTACGTGAGCTTCTTTCCCCAATTGGTGGCTGGTCCCATCGAAAAGGCACGCCATCTCCTTCCACAATTCGAGCGGGAACGGAGTTTCGATCTGCAATCGTCCCGGGAAGGTCTCCGGCAAATCCTGTGGGGGCTATTCAAGAAAATTATTGTAGCCGAAAAACTTGGCATAGCCGTGACTATGGTGTTCGCAGATCCCGAAAGTTTCAATAGCATTACGATCGTATTTGCGGCAGTGTTGTTTTGCTTTCAGGTGTATTGTGATTTTTCCGGATACACCGACATCGCCCTGGGAACCGCCAAGCTGTTTGGGTTCAAGCTCAGTAAAAATTTCAACCTCCCCTATTTATCACGCAGCATCTCCGAATTCTGGCAACGATGGCATATCACCCTCACCCGATGGTTTACCGACTATGTCTACATCCCCTTATTGCGGTCTTCCAAAAAAGTGACTCCATTTAAACGAGGGCTGGCCCTCTTGGTAACCTTTACGCTTGTAGGTCTGTGGCACGGTGCCAACTGGACCTATGTGTGCTTTGGATTGATCAGCGCGGTCGTACTGGTTCTGGAACGAATTCCATTGCTGGGGAAGAAAAAATGGTTGTTACAAAAACTCCAATCGGTACCAAGACCCATATCGATGGGCTACGTGTTTGTTATTTTCGTATTCCTGGCATTGTGTTTTAGAGCACACGACATGGACCAGGTTGTATTTATGCTGAAACGTATCTTTAGTTTCACCATGGACGGGGCCTTTACCACCCTCATTGGGTACAAATTGTTCTATTTGGCTTTTGTTATTATTGCTGAATTGGCCACGCGCCGATACGACTTCCCGCTTCAGAAGTTAGAACTGAAACTACCCAGGGCAGTACGTTGGGGCGTTTATTACACACTCATATTCATCATTGTTCAGTACGCCGAAAGCAAGGAGGCGTTTATATATTTCCAATTTTGATGCAGCGTAAGTTTCTCACATACGGTTTCCTCTTTTTCCTTCCGGTGGTATTGGTCTACGGTTTAATGGAATACCTGAGTGATGACCTGCCATCTGCTTTCAAAACCAACAGAGCATATATCGATCGGGAGCAAGACAGTTTTACCACCCTTATTCTAGGTTCTTCCCAAATGCAGGGTGCCGTGAATCCGGCTGAAATGGAAAACAGCCTTAACCTGGCCTCGGGCGATCAGCACCACGATACCGATTTTAAATTGTTGCAAGCCTTACGAACCAAACTACCGAAGCTAAAGACCGTGGTACTGGAAGTATCGTACAGCCATTTTGAGCTACCGCACAACGGTCCCGATTTCTGGAAGAACGCCCTATATCTGAAATACTATGACGTGAATTGCTACGAACGAAACACCTACTTTAAGGATCGTCTCCTGTACCTCGCCAATCCAAAGGTATTTTCCAAGAAGATCAAGGGGCATTTTGTGGACAAAGAACAGAATGAAATGTACAACGCCTTTGGGTTCAATGAAAATAACTTCCAGGGGCAATTCAAAGATCTGGGGCATGACGAAGCTGCGATCGCAGCCATGCCGCGTTTCAAGATCAACCAGGAACCAAATACAAGTATCTTCGAACAGAATTCTGCCTTATTTCTTGAAATGATGGACTATCTGTCGGAACAGGAACTACAGGTAGTGATCTGCCAGTTGCCCATGTACAAGACCTATCACGCTCGAAAGCATCCCGATATTTTGAGGAGAAGGGACAGTTTAGTTTCCGAAGTAATAAAAAAATACCCCAACGTACGCTTGCTCGATCAGGAAAGCGACACCACCAATTACGTAGTACATGATTTTTGGAACCAGAGTCATCTTAACCCCAAGGGTGCAAAAAAGTTTACGCGAAGTCTCCGGGAATTATTGTCTCTTAATCCCTAAGTCGAACGGTCGTCCGACTTCTTTTGTTTCATTCGATCAAAGTAAGCACGGGTCTCGCGTACCACCTTGGGTGCCAAAGCGATGGTCGCGATCATTGTTGGGATGGCCATGAATGCGAAGAAGGAGTCGATCAAATTGATCATCATACTCAATGATGTAGTGGCTCCCAGGATGATGCTGATGATATAAAAGTAGTTGTAGATCCCTTTGTACTCAGCTCCGACCAGGAACGACATACACTTGGTACCATAATACGAATAGGAGAATAAAGAGGAAATACTAAATACGGCAATACAAAGCAAGAGCCCATATTTTCCATAGTCCGGCAGGGCCGTTTCGAAGGCCGTGGCCGTTAGCGATACCCCGTTGGTTCCACTAGTTTCCCACACACCGGTAACCAAAATAGCCAGCGCTGTAAGCGTACAAACAATCAACGTATCTATGGCTGGCCCCAACATGGCTACCAATCCCTCGCGTACGGGTTCGCTGGTCTTGGCGGCTCCATGGGCCATAGGTGCAGTACCTATACCGGCCTCGTTGGAAAAGGCCCCACGTTTAATGCCCAGTAATATGAGACCGCCGATCACACCACCCAAAAAGGCATCCCCTTCGTAAAAGGAAGCGGAAAAGGCATCGGTAACGATCATCTTGAAATAACCGGGAACCTGGTCGATATACACCCCCAGGATGACAACGATCATGATAAAATACAGACCTACCATGGTGGGTACCAAACGCTCCGCTGTCTTGCTAATGCGTGAGAGTCCGCCAAGGATCACAATGGCCGTAATGGCCGCCAGAACAATACCAATGGTAAGGTTGCTTTGGAAGTCGGCGTACCAGCCGTTGGGCTTCAACAGGATATCGTTGATCGCCTGCGTAAGTTGATTCACATTGAACACCGGCAACGCACCAATGAGTCCCGAAACGCTAAAAAACACGGCCAACCATTTCCATTTTTTCCCAAGGCCTTCGGTAATAAAATACATAGGGCCGCCTTGTGTATTTCCTGCGCTGTCCTTACCACGAAACAAGATGGCCAGGGTGGTCGTAAAATACTTGGTCGACATACCGATCACGGCACTCACCCACATCCAGAACACGGCACCCGGACCTCCCAAAGTAATGGCCACGGCTACACCGGCAATATTACCCATGCCTACTGTCGCAGATAAGGCTGTGGTGAGCGCCTGGAAGTGAGAAAGTTCACCTTCGTCCTTTTCATCGTCGTATTTGCCTCGAAGAACGGCCACAGCATGAAACAGATAACGAAAAGGCACGAATCGGATGCGGATCAAAAGGTACAGTCCCCCGCCAATGAGAATAATAAGCAGCGGGAGCCCCCAGGCAATTCCGGAAAGTTGTGCGATGAAATCTTCGATCGTTTTCAAAGGTAGTGTCTTTGGAGGCTCTAATGTAAATTAAATTTTGATATTCGGTTCAATTGGTTTTATTTGTAATCGGAATGAAACAACTACTAACCGTTTTTTTCATCTCGAGCTTCCTTTTGGCGCAAGCACAGGAAGAGCGATCCAGGAATGAGTTTGTCTTTACCCCCGAACTTCTTGGCGGTGTATTGGCAGAGGCCAATGAGAACTTCCCGGAACACGACCCTCCCCTTGCCTTGTTCGCCAATTTTGGTTGGGAGCACGATCACAATACCCAGGAATGGGCGCGGCGGCTAAAAGGACCCCGCACCGGCATCATGCTGGGATACACTCGACTGGGCGCCGATAGCCTTGGTGCGTCGATCACGGTCATGCCCACCATCGAGTTCAATGTGTTCAGAAAAGAAAAACTAAAGGTGCTGGTAGGTATGGGTGCCTCCTATTTTACAGAGAAGTTCGACCCGGTGACCAACTTCAACAACCAGGGAATTACTACCGATATCACCATGTCGTTCCGATCCTTTATTCATTACCAGATCCTGTCGGGCGAGGCCATGGACTGGCGGTTAGGCCTGGGGTATTTGCACCACTCCAACGGGCACACGCGATTACCTAATCAGGGTCTCAATATGTTCTTACTGAGTCTTTCCGCGGATATTAAGGACCAGAAATTTGAAGCGCGTACCCCGGATGCCACCGACTTTTCCCGTAGTTGTTATTCCTACGCCGGGATTCGCACCGGTTATGGGATCAATGTACTGGCCACTGCCGAGCCGTTCAACGACATTCAACCCATTTATACGGTTTCTTTGGAGTACGGACGTGTTCTCAACAACACCTTTAAACTGGGAGTCGGTTTAAACTATCGCTACTACCAGCATTACTACGATTATATTGCCAACAACGAATCCCTGGTGCAAGACGGGCGGGAGTTTGCCTCGCTGAGGGACAATCCCGGATGGAATGCCTCCAATATTGGTATCCATGGTGCGGCCGAAATATTGCTCAATCATTTCGGGATCGAAGTACAGATCGGACTCAATCTTCACAAGCCTGCGTATCCCATCGACTGGCGACTCAACCAAGGCTGGAAAAATCTACCACGTGTGATCCCTGCCGATAGTAACATCGTCTTGGGTGAGTTTGATACTTCTTACGAATTGAAAAAACTGATCTCGTCCCGAATGGGCCTTAAGTATTATCTCTTCGGAAATCACGTGCCACGAAGCCACAATGTATTCGCCGGAATTCACATCAATTCCAACCTGGGACAAGCAGATTTTTCCGAATTCTCAATGGGATATGTATACAATTTCGGATTTGGCGAGTAACCTTCCGTATCGATCTTTTTAACCGAGTTTCTTTTTTATTACTGCTGAAGATATTCGAGCACATTACGCTCAATTCGCTCCTGAATATTTGAGACATCCGCCTTTAT
>JBCCHR010000178.1:0-6354 GCA_039028655.1 Bacteroidota bacterium | reverse complement strand
CTTTTATGAATCGAATCGGGCCGAGTTGCTCAGTGAGGAAGTAAAACAATACAAATCCGCTTCTTATACCGGTACACCAGAACTCCGTAAGAATCCGCAGCCTTGTTTCAGGCAATTTGCATTCCTCAAGGAAGACGAACCTATTAATAAGACCTACAATCTGTACGATCTTGAGAACGGCGACGGAGACAACCTAAATTACGATTTCAACAGCCAATTGAAGATGATAGAATTGGATGCCTTGATTGACGAGGTTTTGAGTGCCAAGGAAGCATTCATGAAGCGTCAAATCTAAAAAAAGCGATCACCCCATGATAGACCTGCGAAGCGATACCGTTACCAAGCCCACTCCAGAAATGCTTGATTTCATAGTGAAGGCGGCGGTTGGAGATGATGTTTATAAGGAAGACCCTACAGCCAATGAATTGGAACGCCGTGTCGCCGAATTATTTGGTATGGATGAGGCCTTGTTCTTCCCAACAGGGACCATGGCCAACCAAGCGGCCATTAAATTGCATACACGACCCGGAGAACAACTTATTTGTCATGAGTATTCACACGTCTACAACTACGAAGGTGGTGGAGTGTCGTTTAACAGCGGGGTGTCCTGTAAACTCATCGGCGGAGATCGTGGTATGATCACGGCTACCGATGTGGAGGCTGCGATCAACCCTCCCGACTTCTATCACAGTCCGTTGACCTCCCTGGTGGTGGTTGAGAACACGACGAATAAAGGGGGAGGAGCCTGTTACGATTTTTCAGAAATAGAAAAAATAAAACTCCTTTGTGACAGCCATGGCTTGAAATATCACCTGGATGGTGCCAGGATCATGAACGCGTTAGTGGCGAAGAATGAGGATCCTATGCGCTATGGAAAGGTATTCGACACCATTTCGGTTTGCCTGAGCAAAGGCCTTGGTGCTCCTTTAGGTACGGTACTAATTGGAACTAAAGAAGCTATGAAAAATGCGATGCGTGTTCGGAAAGTCCTGGGCGGTGGCATGCGACAGATTGGCTATATGGCTGCGGCTGGTATCTATGCACTTGATCACCATATTGAACGGCTCTCTGAGGACCATCAGCGCGCCCTGGAAATTGCTTTGGTCTTAAAGGCCCAGGAATATATCAAGAAGGTAGAGACTACCGAAACCAATATCGTGATCTTTTACCTTGCGGATCATGTGAACCAACAGAAGTTCCTGGATGACCTGGAAGAACAGCATGTTAAGATAAGCGATATGGGACAAGGGAAAATGCGCATCGTGACACATTTCGACTACACCAAGGACATGCACGAGGCCTTTCTGGAGATCCTCGGCGACTATAGCCAATAAAAAACTCCCCCACTTGACAGCGAGGGAGTCTATGCGTTACGAGGAGTGTGGTTATTCTACTTCTTTGATCTCTGCTCCTGGTGCATTTTTCTTTACAGACTCGATACCATTGTTCATACCGGCCTCGGCTGCGTACATTTGACTGCTTCCAACGATCTGTCCGTTACTGGATTTGATGTTGAAGTGGAACTTTCCATTCTTGGCAGTCTTTCTTTCGAAACAGTTGTCATCTCCACAGTTTTTCTGAACAGATGCGATTCCGTTCATGGCTCCGGACTTGGATGCATACATCTGGCTGGAAAGGATTACCTGACCGTTGCCAGACTTCAATACAAAGTGAAATTTATCACCGCTTTTCTTTAATTCGAACATATTTTAAGTATTAGGTGTTAGACTTATTCTTAGCTGGGATAAATATCGAAAAAAATTACCGACTAAAAAATTATTCTGGTTGATGGATTTTTGTTTTCTGAAGTACTTCGTCTCCTTATGAATGCATCTTGTCGAAAACTAAATATGTTGAAATAAAATAGTTGCCAATCTATAGCAAATATCTGATTATCAACGATATTTTTGTGTCACAATAAATTCTTAAAACCATCAACAACATGAGAAAATCTATTCTATTTGTTCTGACATGCCTTATTTCCTCAGTGGCATTCTCTCAGGACTTACCGACCAACCCAGAGCCCGGAAAATGCTACGTGCGTTGCGTTACTCCGGATGTTTGGGTAAATGAGGATGTGACCGTAGAGGTGGCACCTGCCTACAAGAAACTTACCGTAATTCCTGCTCAATACAGAAAGGAAAGCATCACGGTCGACTCCAAGACAGTGGGAGAAAACCTGGAAATGGTACCTGCCGTTTATGGAACCGAATCTTTTGAGGTAATGACCGCCGAAGCCGGTGAGCGCTTGGTGAAGATAGGCTCACA
This sequence comes from Bacteroidota bacterium, assembly GCA_039028655.1. Lineage (GTDB taxonomy): Bacteria > Bacteroidota > Bacteroidia > Flavobacteriales > Flavobacteriaceae > Aureisphaera. Next base: position 4,086 of record JBCCHR010000178.1, on the reverse strand, counting down.
GAAGTCGTCTGATAGCGAAACCGTAGTGGTGAGTGAGGCTAGCTATAGCCTAAAAGTGGTCCCCGCTGTTTATGAGGATCAAACTTTTGAGGTAGTCGTTCAGCCTGCCTACCAGAAGATCGAGATCGTTCCTGCCGTATACGAAACGCGTGAGGTAACGATTACTACCAAAGAACCTTCTCAGAAATTGGAAGTGATCCCTGCAGAATGGGGAACGGAAACCTTGACCTATCAAAAGAGAGAATATGGTTCCAGCATTACGACCACACCGGCAAGCTTCACAACAGACTATCAGTCGATCGAAGTTAAGCCAGCCACGGCGCGTTGGGAAATGAGCGATACTCCGGCTGCCGAATGTGAGTCCAGCAATCCGGATGATTGTAGATACTGGTGTTACAAGGCAATCCCTGCCGAATATACAACGGTAAGCCTTCAAAAACTTGCGTCGGATGCTTCTTTTATCAGAACTTCCGATTGTGATAAGTCAAAGAACGGCGGAGAAGATTGTGGGATGGCAACATATACCAAAACAGTAATGCTAAAGCCACCTACAACTCGAGTGATCGATATTCCTGGAGCTACCAAGACTGTTAAGAAAACAGTTATGGTTACACCTCCAACCACGCGTGTTGTTACTGTTCCTGAGGTGAGAAAAACGATGACTCGTCGTGTAATGGTAACACCCCCTACGACCGAAAGAATCGAGATCCCTGCAGTAACCAAGACCGTGAAGAAGACCATCTACACCGATGAGACCACTCGATCCGAAACCATTCCTTCGGTTTCCAAGACCTACACCAAGACAGTGATGACTGCTCCTCCAAGTACGCGTTCTATTGCCACCAGAGGGGCGACTAAGACACTTTCGGTAACTCGATTGGTATCCGATGCCAGAGTAGACGAAGTAACTGTTCCTGCTGTAACTAAAACGGTAACCAAAGAGGTATTACGCTCTAAGGGAGGTCTAACTACCTGGAAGGAAGTAGACTGTGAATTGGTAGAATACCAAGCCCTTCCAATCAACTGGAACCTGGGTAGTGCCACCCTAACTCGTGAGGCCAAGCGTTTGATCGACACTCGTTTGATGCCTGTATTGGCTCAAAACCCAGGAGTGAAACTGGAGATCGCTTCGCATACCGATTCAAGAGGAAGCAAGGCATCCAACCAGGACCTGTCGGAGCGAAGAGCAATGGCCGTGGTGAGATATCTGGAGACCAAGGGTGTTAATAACAGCTTGTTGGTTGCCAACGGATTTGGAGAAGAGCGCTTGAAGAACCGTTGTTCAGATGGTGTTTCTTGTACTGAAAGAGACCACGCTGTGAATCGTAGAACTGAATTTAGATTGATCAATAACTAGTAAGTTATTCAATAACCATCAACGATAGAAAGAATTCCCATTTTTTGGGAATTCTTTTTTTTATTGTCATATTTGGCATAATTAATGCCCGATCTATCAAAAGTCAACCTTATGAAACAACTTGTGTTTGCAGCGTTTTTGATGCTCACAGTTGTGTCCCTCGCTCAGGAGGATGATACGATACAACTGGACTGGCTTACCAACCTTGAAGAAGCCAGGGAAATAGCCAAAGAAAATAACCAACCCGTACTGGTGTATTTCACCGGGAGCGATTGGTGTGCCCCCTGTAAGGCCTTAAAAGCAGATTTTTTTCAAACCGGGGAGTTCGCGCAACGTGCTGAGAATATGGTGTTGGTAGAGATTGATTACCCCAGACGGGTAGATATCATTTCAGAAACACAAAGAGCCTATAATCTAGAAGTGATCGAGGCCTATAACACCGATAAATCGTTCCCCAAATTGGTGATGCTCAATCACAAAGGAAAAGAATTGGGGATGCTTTCAGGATATAGCGCCTATGGAAAAGATACGAGCCATCATTTCGACTTTATCGACGCGCATCTGGCCAAATTCAATTAGTCCTTATTTAAAGAACTGATCCATTCCGGGGATGTTAGGCATGCCGTCCTTTGCGGCCGCAGCAAGCTCTGCTTCGTTCACTGCAGTTGCTTTCTCAATCGCTTTATTGATCGTAACGATAAGATAGTCCTCCAATTGCTCGGCGTCTTCGAGCAATGAATTGTCGATTTCTATGTTTTTCAATTCTCTGTTGGCTGTAAGGGTTACCTTCAACAAGCCGTCGGCGCTCGATTCGTCGATCAGGACGGTGTCCATTCTTCGCTTGGTAGCCGCTACCTTTTCCTGGGCCTCACGAAGCTTTCCCATCATATCTCCAAACATATTTTTTTCATTTTTTAGTTGATGACAAATTTACTAATTTGGCTGACTATCTTACAAATCACTTCCTATGAAAAATTTTGTCTTTTTTTCGGCACTAACCCTTATTTTTGCCGTTTCCTGTAATAATAAAGAATCTTCAGATACACCTATGAATATACCCGCCCCTAAGGCAGATAAGATCCCTAAGAATCTCGAAATGCACGGAGATGTTCGGGTAGACAATTATTACTGGCTCAATGACCGGGACAATGAGGAAGTGATCGATTATCTTGAAAGAGAGAACGACTATTACAACAAGATGACCGCGCACACCAAGGACTTTCAGGCCGATCTGTTTGAAGAGATGAAAAGCAGGATCAAGGAAGACGATGCCTCCGTTCCCTATTTCTACAACGGTTATTATTATATCACACGTTTTGAGACCGGGAAAGATTATCCCATCTATTCGAGGAAGAAAGATTCGCTCGACGGTCCCGAAGAGGTTATGTTCGATGTCAATGAAATGTCAGAAGGACATTCCTACTACAATCTGCGTGGCCTCAATGTGAGCCCGGATAACAAGTGGGTGGCTTTTGGAGTAGACACGGTGAGCCGTCGAAAGTACACCCTTTACATCAAGAACCTGGAAACGGGCGAGATACTGGACGATGCCATCGCACTTACCACGGGTGGTTCAACCTGGGCCAATGATAACAAAACATTGTTCTACACCACGAAGGACGAGCAAACCCTTCGATCTGACAAGATATACCGCCATACGCGTGGCGAGGACGCTAGCAACGATGTGTTGGTCTTCTCAGAGGAGGACGAAACCTTTGGGACCTATGTCTATAAGACCAAGAGCCAGAAATTCATCGTAATCGGAAGTTACAGTACGCTCACGTCCGAGTTCCAATTTGTGGATGCCAACGATCCTACAGGCGCATTCACGGTATTTCAACCCCGAACGAGAGGTTTGGAATATCAGATATATCACTTCGGAAGCGATTTTTATATCGTGACCAATAAGGATGAGGCTACCAATTTCAAATTGATGAAAACGCCTGAAACGGCTACGGCCATGGATAATTGGGAGGATGTGATCCCGCATCGGGAAGATGTGTTGCTGGAGGGCATTGATATTTTCAAGGATTATTTGGTGGTGAGTGAGCGAAACAACGGTCTCAATGAGATTCGAATAAAACGATGGGATGATTCGGCCGATTACTACCTGCCGTTTGATAATGAGACGTATACGGCTTATCCCATGCAGAATATCGAGTTTGATACGAATGTCCTGCGCTACAGCTACAATTCCTTGACCACACCCTCGTCGGTGATCGATTTCAACATGGAAACCAAAGGAAAAGAGGTCAAAAAGGAGACGGAGGTTTTGGGTGGCAAATTCGACAAGGCCAATTACGAGTCGAAGCGCGTTTGGGCTACAGCGGCAGATGGGACAAAGATTCCGGTCTCTATGGTCTATCGCAAGGGCATGCAGCAAGATGGTAGCAATCCACTTTTACTCTACGCATACGGTTCGTATGGGTCTACCATCGATCCCTATTTCTCGACCGTGCGGTTAAGCTTGCTGGATCGTGGATTTATCTACGCCATTGCGCACATTCGTGGTGGGCAGTATTTGGGGAGACAATGGTACGAGAATGGCAAGTTGCTCACCAAGATGAACTGACAGTGTCCCTCCGATCAGATGCCTTGTTTGTTTGATGGAGGCTCAACTAGTGCATGGATAAACAGTACATATTTACCCTCAGGTTGCACTCCTCTTGTTGCAGAGCCCACAACAAATGATACAATTACTCTAATCGTGTAGTTCAATGCAACTCCAT
>JBCCHR010000177.1:0-6429 GCA_039028655.1 Bacteroidota bacterium | reverse complement strand
GTAGGGATGGACACCTACCACCATACCATGTTCGAGATGCTGGGAAACTGGAGTTTTGGTGATTATTTTAAGAAGGAAGCGATCGCATGGGCCTGGGAGTTCCTGGTCGATGTATTGAAGATAGACAAGAATATGCTGTACGTGACCATCTTCGAAGGCGATGAGGAAGAAGGTCTGGAACACGACTCCGAAGCCTACAACTACTGGAAGGAGTTCGTTACTGAAGATCGTATTATCAACGGAAACAAGCACGATAATTTTTGGGAGATGGGAGAACAGGGCCCTTGCGGTCCCTGTAGCGAGATCCATGTGGATATTCGTTCCGAAGAAGAAAAACAAAAAACAGATGGCGCTTCCCTGGTGAATAAAGATCACCCGGAGGTGGTGGAGATCTGGAACCTGGTATTCATGCAGTTCAACCGGCTGGCCAGTGGTGAGCTGGAAAAACTGGCGGCCCAACACGTGGATACCGGTATGGGATTCGAACGGCTGTGCATGGTGCTGCAGAACAAACAAAGCAATTACGATACCGACGTCTTTACACCCCTCATACGCGAGGTGGAGGCCGTTACTAACAGCACCTACGGAGAGGATGAGAAGAAAGACATTGCCATTCGTGTGATCAGCGATCATGTGCGTGCTGTGGCCTTCTCTATTGCCGATGGACAATTGCCCGGTAGTACGGCGGCAGGCTACGTGATACGCCGTATCCTTCGGCGAGCGATTCGGTATGGTTTTACATTTCTGAACAAAAAAGAACCCTTCATTTTCCAATTGGTACCCACGCTAACAAAGCAAATGGGCGCTGCTTTTCCTGAATTGGTTTCAGAAAAAAACCTCATTACCAATGTGATCCGGGAAGAGGAAACTTCCTTCCTGAGAACCCTGTCCGACGGTATCGTACTGCTGGATACCATCGTGGCCAATGCTAGCTCTAAGGTGATCGACGGAGCCAAGGTATTTGAACTCAAAGACACCTACGGCTTCCCTGAGGACCTCACCGAACTCATGTTGAGAGAACAAGGGTATACTTATGATGTGGAGGTGTTTCAGAAAAAATTAAAAGAACAACAGGAGTCTGGTCGCGCGGCCACCAAAGTGGAGACCGGAGATTGGGTAGAATTGCTGGCAGACGAAGTGGAAGAATTTGTGGGCTACGACCAACTGGAAGTACCGGTACGGATCACTCGTTACCGGAAGGTGGAAAGTCAGAAGACCGGAGAACTCTACCAACTGGTGTTCAATATGACACCGTTTTACCCCGAAGGTGGTGGACAGGTGGGTGACAAGGGATATTTGGAAGCACCTAACGGAGAGGTGATCTATATCGTAGACACCAAAAAGGAGAACAATTTGATCGTCCATTTTGCGAAGTCGTTACCCCGCCATCCCGGCGATACCTTTAAGGCAGTGGTCGATAGCGAGCAGCGTTTTAGAACGGCTGCAAACCATACGGCTACGCACTTGCTACACCAGGCATTGCGCAATATCCTCGGTGACCATGTAACCCAGAAAGGTTCTATGGTGCACAGTCGCAACCTGCGGTTTGATTTTTCACATTTCTCCAAGGTAACCGACGAGGAATTGCAACAGGTGGAAGATTTTGTAAACGCTCGTATCCGGGAAGGTCTGGCGCAGGAAGAACGGCGCGCCATCCCCTACGACCAAGCCATTGAGGAAGGAGCGATCGCCTTGTTTGGAGAGAAGTACGGTGATCTGGTTCGGGCCATTCGCTTTGGAAAATCGATGGAACTATGTGGCGGCACTCACGTAGACACCACCAAGGATATCTGGCATTTTATTATTACTTCTGAAGGGGCTGTGGCTTCCGGGATACGACGAATTGAAGCGGTCACCGGTGATGCGGCCAAGCAGTATTTCATCAACCGAAGCGAGTCGCTCAAGGAAGTACAACATGCATTGAACGCCAAGAACGATCTGGCTGGTGCCATAAACAAACTTCAGAACGAGCACTCTGCTTTGCAGAAGCAAGTACAGCAATTGCTGAAAGAGAAGGCAAAGAACATCAAAGGAGACCTTAAGACCGAGATCAAATCGATTGATGGTGTCAACTTTTTGGCGAAACAGTTGGACCTGGATGCTGCTGGAATGAAGGATCTTGCGTTCGAACTTGGGGGCGAGATAGAGAATTTGTTCCTGCTGTTTGGCGCTGCGAATAACGGAAAAGCACTTATGGCTTGCTATATTTCGAAGGATTTGGCTGGCGAACGAGGCTTGGATGCCGGCAAGATCGTTCGGGAATTGGGCAAACACATCCAGGGTGGCGGCGGAGGACAACCCTTCTTTGCCACCGCCGGTGGAAAGAACCCGGATGGCATTACTGCGGCCCTGGCCGAATTTGAAAACTACCTGCAAAAGTAAGCCGAGGCCAGCTGGCAGATGACACCTTCTTGTGAAGCAGGTGCGCTGCCTACTGCAACTGCCAACTGCATACTGAAAATGAAGCTACAAACCCACGTATCGATAGCGCCTGAGTCCAATCAAATCGATTATAGTTCGAAGATACTCCTCTTGGGCTCCTGCTTTGCCACCTCCATGGGCGAACGCCTGGAATACTTCAAGTTTCAGAATATGCAAAATCCGTTTGGGGTGATCTTTAATCCGGTTTCCCTGGCCGCATTGGTGCATCGAGCGGTAAACGAGGAATACTTTATAGACGACGACGTATTCGAGAAAGAAGGGCAGTGGTTGTGTTTTGAGACCCATTCGTCCGTCACGGCTCCCAGTCGGGAAGCCTTGCTGGAACTCATGAACAGCAGATTGAAAGCCTTTCGGGAGTTTTTGTCGTCGGCTACGCATGTGGTGATCACCTATGGTACCTCATGGGTGTATCGGCACAAAGATTCCGGGAAGATCGTTGCAAATTGCCATAAGGTGCCTCAACATATTTTTTCGAAAGAGCTGCTTTCGATGGAGGACTGTGAGCGAGCGATGGAAGAGATAGCGACGAATATTCGATCGATCAACCCCGATGCCGTGCTTATCGGGACCGTATCGCCCGTGCGACACGTGAAGGACGGCTTGGCCAACAACACTCGAAGTAAGGCCCGATTGATCCTCGCTTTGCACGCCACTTCCGGGTACCATTATTTTCCGGCCTACGAACTCATGATGGACGAGTTGCGGGATTATCGGTTTTACGATAAGGATCTCTTGCATCCAAGTGAACTCGCGGTAGACATCATTTGGGATCGTTTTAGGAGTGCTTGGGTTGCTGCGGAATCACTTGCGCTTCAGAAGGAGATCGATGGCATACAGAAGGCACTCAGGCATCGCCCGTTTGTGCCCAACAGCGAGGCACATCGAAGTTTTGAACAATCGCTTCAGCAGAAAATAAAAAAGATCTCCAACCACCTTCCCCACGTTCGTTTCGACACCTGAAAAGTCTAAATACGACAATTGCCCTATTGTCGTGGCTGAGTTTAGATCGCACTTTTGTAATCGTAATTAACTACTAAACTCAGAATTATGAAAACATTCAAAAAATCAATCTACCTGTTCCTTCTATGCGCATCGGTAGTTTTTACCGCATGTAAAAAGGACGACGATAATAACGATGAAGGACAGAACAATCAAAACAATGGCGGGACCGAATTCCTGACGGCCAAAGTAGACGGAGTCGATTTTGAAGCTGCCCAGGACCCGGCAGTGATCGTTGGCGCGACCGTAAGCAACAATGTACTGGCCTTCCAGGGTGGAAAGAACAATGGTGAGACCATTCGCGGGACCATCAATGATTACAACGGTGTGGGTACTTATGTAACAGGAAATGACATTTCCAATCCAAACTCGTTGACTTATTTAACACTTACCCCCACGGCTACCTGGATCTCTACTTTTAATATTGGTTCGGGAACTGTCGAAGTTACGTTCGACGATGGAAATACCATCGAGGGAACTTTCTCTTTCGACGGTTTCAACGCTCAGGACCAGACCACCAAGAGCGTAACCCAAGGTAACTTTAAGGCGGTTATCGACTAAGCAATTCGATTTAAAGAAAATCTCTGTGTTGAGGTTTTTACGTGGAACCGGGAGTTGAGCTTCGCTTTTCTTCCGGTTTTTTTATGCTGAAAACATTGTGCGCACCTTCCCCAGCGTTGCTGCCGGCCGATTATCGATCCCCGACTTCGTGCTTCGCGCTTCGTGCTCCACAAAACACCCCCCTTACTCCCCCCTCAAGGGGGGAATTCTCCCATCTACTGAAGTGTCAACGATCAATAATCAATTTTCACTATGGGTTGAGAATAGATTTGTTGCTTTACCGCTGGACGCTACATTGGACTTATTTTTATCGCTTCTTGCTCCCGACTTCCGACTTCGTGCTTCGTGCTCCGTGCCTCACCCTCCGAAGCCGCTAGGCGTAGGAGGGCACCCAAATACGTCAATTGCCCTATTGAACTCTTAGTAAACGATTTGCACTTTTGGAATATTAAATTAAACCACGATTATGAAATCCGCATGTTACCAACAGAGTCTTAAAAGATCGGCCGTGCGTATTCCATTTTTCGCAATCAACACAAAATCCTTTAAGATGAAAACTTCAACTGTAAAAACTACCTTGCTTTGCCTGGGATTGTTCCTTGGAACCCTGGCGAATGCACAGAGAGCCGAAACACCCGACTTCCAATACGACGTGGGAGCCAAGATCAATGAAATGACCCTCACTCAGGGGGGAACCATGGTGGTGGCGACCAACGACGGACTCGTAGGGATCAAACCCGGAAGCAACGAACTCTTGTTTAATTTCACCGACTACGGAAGAGTAAAACCAGAGGAACTAACCTTCGTGCCCAATGCCCCTTATGTGGTCGTAGGACAAACGGGCTTTGGAGCCATGACCACCAAGAAAGCAGTGATCGACTATATGACGGGCGCCAAGCTTTTTAGTACAGAAGACAATGGCTGGAAGATGATCATGACCTGTGATGTGATGATGCCACAAAACAAACTGGTGGTTAGCGGACAACGCAGAAAGGCCGATAAGTTTGCATTTGCAGTGGCTATTTACGACCTCAATTCCGGAAATCAGGATAGTTACATCACGCTTAAGGGCAGTGAGACCATTACAGGGCGACCACTTCTGCTGAAAGACGGTTTGATCCTGCCTACCGCCAAAAACCTAAAGAAGATCGATATCAACAGCGGGACAGAGCTTTGGAGCATTAAGGTGGACGATATCAAGTGGATGACCACAGACCCGACCGAGCAGGAGATCTACGGTTTCGAAACCACAGCCAACGGCAGCAATACCCGCATTCACAAAATTGGAGCGAATGGAAGTTTGCTCTGGGAAGACTCGCACAAAGTAAAGGGACACGTAGCCAATTTTGAGATCCTGCCTCAGGGGCTGGCCGTAGTGAGCAATGTGGACAATTCCGGGAAATCGGGTCTTGCCAAGCTAACGTCGTCCAGAGCCGAGTCGAAAATTGGATTTTTGAGTGCTTCCAACGGAGAGGACCTGTGGGAAAAAGCACCAAAGACCAAAGGGTATGTACAGCATTTCTATATCATGGACGATGGTATTCTCTTCGGAATCTATGAGGGCGGTATCAATAAGATCTCGTTTGATGGAAAGACCCTCTTCAAAAAACCGTTGAAGACGGGCGAGAACATCCTTACCATGGCCAATACCGATCAAGGATTGATCTATATCACTTCCGAAGATGCCAATATTGTGAACCTGAATACCGGCGAACAGGTTTGGAACAAGCCGCTGAAGTATAAAAGAGCCGATGCGGTAAGCTCCGATTTTGATGCGAAGAACAACCGCTACCTCATAAGTGCCGACGACGAGCTGTTTGCCGTTGATGCCAACTCGGGCGATGTGTCTACCCTGGCCGAATCGAAGTTCGAAGGAAAAGAAGATCCAACAGGCGTGGAGGTGCGTGACGGGGGAATCCTGCTTACCAGCAGCCAGAATATGATGATGCTTGATTGGGAGGGTGGCAAAGGATGGCATGAGTACTACCGTGCACCCGGAAAAAGTGCCTTTGGCGCCATCCTGATGGGAGCCCTTGCCGTCGCGTCTGCCGCCACGGCCACTGCTTCCTATGCAGAAGCCAACCGAAATAGAAATCGTCTGGGGTACTACACCTCCCGAGGTGAGGCCTATGCCGATCTGGGTGATGCCATGGCAATGGCAACCGGCGCTTCTGTAGCCGAGATGTTGAAGCGATTTAAGGCTACTTCGGCCACCGAGAATGCCCGTTTTGTGCTCACCAAACTGGACGAAGGCGTTGGGTTGGTGAAACTCAACAAGGATACCGGTACCAAGGAAAAAGAGATCATTTTGAAAGACAAGAAACCCGAATACCAGGTAGACGACTTTGGAGGTATCCTGTATTACAAAGCGAGCAATTCGTCCATCTATGCCTACGATCTAAAGAAGTAACTATCTAGCCAAGTTAC
>JBCCHR010000176.1:0-6489 GCA_039028655.1 Bacteroidota bacterium | reverse complement strand
CGGCCTCCTTGTGGAACAATTGTTCCATTAACTTTTCCTTGGTTTTCTGCGGTAACACCTTGTTGATCGATCGCTTGATCTTCTGCGACCTCAACAAATCTAGCAGCCCTTTGTTCTTGAGTTGGACCGAAGCATTATGGGTGGCCTCCAGGTCCTGATGGGAAATGGCTCCTAGCCCAAGAAAGCCATAGATCTCGTTGAGAGCTTCACCATTGTTCCTGGTCCACTCCTCCGAAACGAGCACTTTTATGTGCTCCGGTGGGAATAGGTCGAAATAAGCTTTTAGCTGCTCAAAATACAAGCCCATTTCCAGATATTGATTGCCTCCGCCCCAGATCTCCCTCTTGGGTGCTTTGAGCGCTTCTTCGAAAGTAGGTGCTTTCTCATAACCTGTTTGAAAATGCATCAGATAATGGCTGAAGGCTCTTTCGATTGGGTTACGCAAACTTACGATGAGCCGGGCTTCGGGATTGTGTTGCAGTATCTTTTGAGCCGAACCGGCATCCCAAACATAGGCGGGGCTGATCTCTCCCTTAAGCTGGTCCAGCCGGGCTTCGGAATAAAGCGACTGATACACCTTTGGGGAGCGGATGATCTTCATATGGTATTCCTTCCCGGGTTTGGGATCCTCATAGACCGATTCGTCCATAGACTCCACCTCTGAAAAGAAATTACATTCTTTCACTTTCGGAAGAAAGATATCAGGGTGTTGCTGCAAATAATGGTACAGCGAGGTGGTGCCTCCCCGGGCCACACCAATCACAAAAAAATCTACCTTCAGCGCACTCATTTCAATGTCAGGAATGTGGATATTCGGTCTTTTCTATAGATATAGATCGTTGTAAGGATGTTCCAGAATACGGTCGCAATGGTAGTGGCCACGGCGGCTCCCAGGATATCGTATTTGGGGATCAACACCAGGTTGAGGGTAACGTTGATGATGAAGGCAGTGATCAAAATTCGTTGAAAAACCACCTGTTTTCCGGTCATATTCATATACACCCCCACCGAACCACAAAGAGCATTCACCGCCTGCCCGATGAGCAATACCCAAAGGGCACTCTGAGCTTGGGTATAATCGCTTCCAAACAATCCCAGGATGAAATTGCTGAAAAAGAAAACGATCAAAATTGCGGGAAACGTCAATAAAAAGATCAAGCGAGTGGATCTTCGTATTCCTGCCTTCAGGCTCTTAAAATCCCCCAGACTGTACCACTCCGCAAAAGTAGGTGCGTATACCGTATTCACTGATGCCAGAACCAAAGACAGGACGGTTGTAAGCTTGATGGCCACCGAATAGAACGCCACGCGTTCAAAACTACTGTACTTGCTCAGCAAAATAACGTCCACACTTTGCATGAGCAAATAGGTAACCGCACTGATCGCCATAGGACCGGACCGGGTGACAATGTTCTTAAAGCTTATGGAAACCTCGCTGTCCGTGGCGTCCACACGGGAGAAATAGTAAAAAAGGTACAGGGTGGAGACCAGACCTAAAAATACAAAGTTGAGCAGGAATACCTCTACCAGATACTGAGGATTATTGGTCATGTACAAGGCAATGATGGCACCAAAGAACAAGGCGTAGCGCATTACGTTTCGGTAAAACTCGGAAACGTAAATCTTATTGATCGCGCGAAAAACATCTATATTGAGTAGCGTAAGACCGTAAAAGAACAGAGCGAACACCGAATACAACATCAGCTGCGCCACCTCTTTATCGAACAACCCATTGATGAACGCTGGCTTCAACAGTAATACGATCAAAAAGAATAGGGCCGCAATGGCTAGAACGATCACTACCATCTTGCTGTAAACGCGCTTCAGGTGGGCAAGCGAATTATGAGCCTTGAGATATCCAGCATAGTAGATTACCGACTGATGCATCCCAAACACACTAATCCCTCCCAGGAACAAAAGCAACGCCCGGCTAAAATCGTACTTTCCCACCAAAACCGCTTCGTAGTTATTGGTAAGGAACAACGTCAGACCAAAAAACAGCAACATCCCCCCGATCCGCAGCAACAACACATTGATGCTCTTAGACACCATCGGGTTTTGTAGTAAGGACTTTATGCTCTGAATACTTTTCATTGGTTTGCATTCACTCCTCTGGAAGTGTAGGGGGCCAATTTCTTCTTTTGTTTATGCTGAAACACTTGTGGCCTGTTGCAAGCCTTCAACAGAGAACAAACGGTGATGCCTGCCTGGAGATTGGCAATAGTTACGATAATTCCTCCGAATACATTTTACCTTTACGATAGACGTTTCTTATTACAAAAAACCCTATGTACAAGAATACCAGGAAGATAGGAAGTAACGTTTTCTTTTTATCCGTGAATTTAGAGGTGCGATAAAAATTAGGGTCATTGACCATAGTAACTACTTCGTCATACTTTACAAGCTCCTTTTTAAGCATCTCATTTTCTTCAATCAACTCCTTTTTCTTGTCGATCAACTGATGCAGGTTATTGTTTTGTTGCGACTTAAAAAACACCTGGCTAGGGTTAGGATCGCCCTCATTCTTGCCCGAATACTCATCGAAGATCGCATCGATATTGGCAATACTCAAGTCGTTTCGCTCCACCCGCAATTTGGTTTCGGCAATGGCTACTTCTTTGATCTTGCCATACACCTCACTGCTATTGAGGTAATTGAGCACCTTATCAATGGTTTGCAGGCTAGCCTTCTTTGTTTCGATCGTAATACGATGATAGCTGTACTCCGGGTAATACACTTCCGACAACAGGATGTCTTCTTCGAAATCGGATTGATTGAGATAGGAATCCAGGTTTCGATCGCTGGTCTGATGTTTTTCCAGCAGGTCCATGATATTCACGATCGGTTCGATTATGATACTTTCCAGCTCGGGATCTTCTACATCAAAATCATACTGCTCCAGGAAACGCCGATCCCCCTGCTTGTACTTCACATTCAACAAGTCGATGGCATTGTACACATAGCTTGAACTGTCGAAGTTGTTCTGAACGATGATCTTACTTTCCTTGATTGGGGTAATCGACTGCTGCCAGAATTGGCCTCCAAAATACCCTCCCACGATCAAGACAAGCAGCGGGATCCAGTTCTTGAATACAAATCGGATTCCCTTATACACATTTGCTAAAAACCTGTGATAGGCTTTCGCTAGTTTATCCAGGACCACGAATAAGTCTATTTCTTCCTGATTGTTTTGTGCCATTGTATGCTATTTATGGTTTTCTATTAGTTGTTTAAGGCTCTCTTCCCAATGCACCAGTGGAACATCAAATGCATTGGCAAACTTTTCCTTGTTCAAAACGCTGTAGGCGGGCCTTTTTGCAAAAGTACGGTATTGCTCCGTTTTTGCAAGCTTTACGGTTTCCAATTGGTTGGAATGCCTGAAGATAGCTTCTGCGAAATCGTACCAGGTTCCTTCTCCCTCATTGCTGAAGTGATACAGGCCGTATGCTTGCGTGTCCGCTTCGATCATTCCCAACATGGCCAGAGCCAGGTCGTTGGCGTTTGTGGGAGTGCCCAGTTGCTCGGTAGTTATAGACAATGCCCTTCCTTCTTCAGCAAAACGCAACATAGAATTCAGGAAATTATGCCCGTATTGGCAATAGAGCCACGAGGTGCGAATGACGAAGTAAGTCTCGCATATGCTACTCACCTGCTCTTCCCCTGCCAGCTTGGATGCGCCGTACACATTGAGTGGCGCGGTAGGATCTGTCTCAACATAAGGCGTATTCTTGGTTCCATCAAACACGTAATCCGTAGAAACATGGAGCAAGGTGATGTCTTGAGCTTTACAAGCCTGCGCAAGAGACTTAACGCCTAGGGAATTGGTCGCAAAGGCAGCATCTGCCTCGCTTTCTGCTTTCTCCACATTGGTGTAGGCCGCGGTGTTGATGCAATAATCAAATTGCTTGTTCGCAAAAAAAGCCTCCACCGAATCCCTTGATGCAACATCCAATTGGGAGCGATCGGCAAAATAAAACTCAAATTGCTCTCTGGAGCTGGCAGCATCCCGCAGGCATCTGCCTAATTGACCATTAGCCCCTGTTACCAGTATTTTCTTCATTGAATGGCTTCCTCAAAAGTGGGAAGTTGGAGATCCTTATCTGAAACAATAAATTCTACTTCGGGAAGATGCCAGTCGATGCCTAAGGTTGCGTCGTTATAGATGATCCCGCTTTCGGAGGCCTTGTCGTAAAAGTTGTCGCATTTATAGCAGAAGATCGATTTTTCCGACAAGGTGATAAAACCATGGGCAAACCCCCTTGGAACATACAATTGCCAGTGATTCTCATCGTCCAGGATCACCGAGAATTTTTGTCCAAAGGTCGACGATTCCTTTCTCAGGTCGACCACCACATCCAAGACCTTGCCCCTGGCCGCTCGCACCAATTTGGCCTGCGCCATTGTTCCGGTTTGGAAATGGAGTCCTCGGAGTACCCCCCTGGAGGAATGCGAGGTGTTGTCTTGCACAAAAGGCACATCGATACCGGTAAGCTCTTGAAATTGTTTCTCGTTGAATGTCTCAAGAAACACACCTCGTTCGTCGCTAAAAACGCGGGGTTTTAGGATAAAGCAATCGTTAAGTGGTGTTTGCTGAAGTTCCAAAATTAATCGAGTTGCATTAAGTGTTTCCCATAACCGCTTTTCAACAAGGGCCTTGCAAGTTCTTGCAGCTGTTCCTTGCTGATGAGTCCCATTTCGTAGGCAGCTTCTTCGATAGCCCCGATCTTCAATCCCTGACGTTCTTCGATCACCTCAACGAACTGGGATGCCTGCATCAACGAGGCGAATGTACCAGTATCCAACCACGCAGTACCTTTGTCCAGGATGCTCACATTGAGCTTACCGCGCTTCAAATACTCGTTATTCACATCCGTAATTTCCAGTTCGCCTCTTGGGCTGGGTTCAATATTACATGCGATATCCACGACGGAGTTGTCGTAGAAATAGATTCCAGGGACGGCATAATTGGACTTGGGAGACTCGGGTTTTTCTTCGATCGAGAGCGCCTTCCCGTCCTTGTCAAATTCAACCACTCCGTAGCGTTCCGGGTCATGTACGTGATAGGCGTAGATAATGCCTCCATCGGGGTCGCTATTCGCCTGCAGTAACTTTTTGAGACCGCTTCCGTAGAAAATATTATCTCCCAGGATAAGCGCCACCTTATCGTCGCCAATAAAATCCTTTCCTATGATAAAAGCCTCCGCCAATCCGTTTGGTGCCTCCTGTACCGCATACTCAAATCGGCAGCCGTACTTTACACCATTTCCAAGCAGCTTCTCGAACAACGGTAGGTCCTGAGGTGTTGAAATGATCAAGATCTCGCTGATCCCACTGTAAATAAGTGTCGACAGTGGATAGTAGATCATAGGCTTATCGTAAACCGGCATCAATTGCTTGCTCACTGCCAGTGTAAGCGGATGTAGTCGCGTTCCGGAGCCACCGGCCAAAATGATTCCCTTCATAATTTATAATCTGTCAAGGTGCGCAAGATACCACTTTACTGTTTTTTTTATGCCACTTTCGAAGTTTTCCCTCGCCTTCCAGCTTAAATCGCCTTCGATCTTGGTAGCATCGATGGCGTAACGAAAATCGTGGCCCGGCCTGTCGGTAACAAAGGAGATTTGCTCGGCATAGGACTGTTCCTTAGGTTGCAGCTCGTCCAACAAGCTACAAATGGTCTCGGCAATGTATAGATTGGTACGCTCATTACGTCCTCCGATGTTATAGGTATCTCCCAAAACGCCGTTATCCAAAACCAATTTGATCCCGCGGCAGTGATCGTCCACATACAACCAATCCCGGATGTTCTGCCCGTCCCCATAAATCGGGATAGGCTCTCCTGCGATGGCTTTGCGAATGATGGTTGGAATCAACTTTTCCTTATGCTGATTGGGTCCATAGTTGTTTGAACAATTGGTAGTAACCACCGGCATCCCGTAGGTATGGTAGTAGCTTCTTACGATAAAATCGGAAGAGGCCTTCGAAGCGCTGTAAGGGCTGTTTGGGGCATAGGAGGTGGTTTCGGTAAACAACCCGGTCTCTCCCAGCGTGCCGTACACCTCATCGGTCGAGATATGCAGGAAACGTGCATGGGCAAATTCCGTCCTCAACTGTCCCGGACCCTCCATCCATGTGCTGTAGGCCGCCTGTAACAAATTAAAGGTGCCCACAATATTGGTGTCGATAAATGCTCCCGGCCCGGAAATGGAATTGTCCACATGGGATTCGGCTGCGAAGTGCACAACCTTATCAAACTGATGCTTTGCAAAAAGATCACTGATCAATGCAACATCACAGATATCTCCCTGTATGAAATGGTAATTCGACCGGTCTTGAACCGATTCTAAATTCTTTAAATCACCCGCATACGTAAGCTTGTCAAGCACGAAAATCTCATCATCGAATGCTTCCATCACATACGACACATAATTGGAGCCAATGAACCCTGCGCCCCCGGTAACTAAGACTTTGTTGTTTTTCAAAATATAT
>JBCCHR010000175.1:0-6513 GCA_039028655.1 Bacteroidota bacterium | reverse complement strand
GGTGAATCTCTGGTACAATAAGAACAAACGCGTCAATTTTGCAACATACAGCGAGTTGGAAATGGCAATGAAAGTGGGCAGGGTGTTGGCTGGTAAACTTTACATAAAGGTCCTGGATGCCAGCGATCCGCACAATACCAAATGGGTGGAGGACTGATCTGCGGTTTTGAGATGTCCTGATAATCATTCCACAGAATTTGGTACCTTTGTAGGCTAACTTCGTAACCAATTTGCCACATGGAAAGCTCGAAAGTTAGATCCATCGCATACGCAGAACCGGGGAAATTTGAGGAATCCCGATTCGAAAAAATTCACAATGTTATTTTTAAATCTTCTTCGGAAGCATCCGTGCTGGTCGCTCGGGAGATAGCGCAATTGATCAAGTATAAGCAAGAACAAGGAACGTCTTGTGTGCTGGGCCTTGCCACCGGATCGTCGCCCATTGGGGTGTACGAGGAATTGGTGCGCATGCACCAGCAGGAAGGTCTCAGTTTCCGAAATGTGATCACCTTTAATCTGGACGAGTACACGGGTATGGACCCTACCAATCTCCAGAGTTATTACTACTTCATGCATCAGCACCTATTCGATCACATCGACATTCCGCGGGAGCAAGTGAACATCCCTGACGGAAAGATAGCGCCGGAACAGATCGAAGCCTACTGTATGGACTATGAGGACCGGATCGAGAAAGCCGGGGGATTGGATTTTCAGCTGCTGGGCATTGGACGCACCGGACATATTGGCTTCAACGAACCGGGTTCTCATGTGAACTCGGCCACGCGTTTGGTAACCCTCAATCACGTGACCAGGGTAGACGCGGCACCGGCATTTCTGGGCATAGATAATGTTCCCAGAACGGCCATTACTATGGGTATTGGCACTTCGAAAAGTTCTCGAAGGATCGTGTTGTTAGGCTGGGGAGTTGGAAAATCGGATATTTTGAAGAAAACAATTGAGGGCCCTGTGACGTCGCAGGTTCCCGCTACCTATTTGCAAGAACACGACAATACCACCTTCGTGATCGACGAGGCAGCGTCTTCCGAGCTCACCCGAATCAAAACACCGTGGCTGGTTGCTACCTGTAATTGGACAGAGCCACTCAAATTGAAGGCTGTGGTTTGGCTAAGCGAACTGCTCGACAAATCCATCCTAAAATTAACCGACACCGACTATATCGATCACGGGATGTCCGATCTTCTCTCCCTCGAAGGCACCGCCTACGAGCTCAACATTAAGATGTTCAACAAACTGCAGCATACCTTCACCGGTTGGCCTGGCGGGAAACCCAATGCCGACGACAGCAACCGACCCGAGAGAGCGGAGCCTGCGAGAAAAAAGGTGATCATCTTTAGTCCGCACCCGGATGACGATGTGATCTCGATGGGAGGCACCTTTGATCGACTCATAGAACAGGGTCACGAAGTTCATGTGGCCTATCAAACCTCCGGGAACATCGCGGTGGCAGACGACGAGGCGATGAAGTTTGCCAGGATCGCCCGGAGCATGGGTTCGCAATCGGCTGAACTGGACGAGATCATCCGGTATTTGGAATCCAAGCGTGAAAATGAGATCGACCCAATACCGGTACGAAAACTTAAGGGACTCATTCGAAGAAATGAGTGCTATCTGGCCACGAAATATTTAGGATTGGATGCTTCTCGTGTTCATTTCCTGGACATGCCCTTTTACGAAACGGGGACTCCTAAAAAGAACAAACTATCAACAGCTGATGTTACCATTTTGAAAGACCTGATCAACGAAGTTCGTCCGCATCAGATCTATGCGGCCGGAGATCTGGCCGACCCCCACGGGACGCACAAGGTGTGTCTGGATGCTTTAATGGCTTCCTTGGAGGAGCTAAAATCGGAGCCCTACATGAGCGACTGCTGGGTATGGTTGTATCGTGGTGCCTGGCAGGAATGGGAGGCCTACGAAATTGACATGGCCGTGCCTATGAGTCCGGATCAGGTGCTCAGGAAGCGACAGGCTATTTTCTTCCATCAGTCGCAAAAGGATGGTGTGATGTACCAGGGTAACGATTCGCGAGAGTTTTGGGTTCGTGTGGAAGACAGAAACCGGATCACGGCTCAGAAATACAATGCCATGGGATTGGCAGACTATGCCGCTATCGAAGCCTTCAAGCAGTACATCTTTTAATTATTTTATGATTCCCAGTCCCGACTGCGACCTACCGCGCGGTGCCACTGCTCGATAAGGTGGCCCACTTCGCTCCGTGATCGCTCGGGGCTGTAGGTTCTGTCCTTGACCCACTGCTCTTGTAAGGCCTCGAGTCCGTCCCAATAGCCAATAGCCAATCCGGCCAGATAGGCGGCCCCAATGGCGGTGCTCTCCAGTTGTTTGGGACGTACCACCGGAAAGTTAAAGAGTTCGCTCTGGAACTGCATCAGGAAATTATTGGCACTCGCCCCACCGTCTACCCGCAATTCGGTGCCTTGCGTTTGAGCATCGGCTTCCATGGCCTTCACAATATCATATACCTGATAGGCTATGCCTTCCAAAGTAGCACGGGCAATGTGCGCGCGCTGGGTGCCACGGGTAAGCCCAACGATGGTACCTCGTGCGTAGCTGTCCCAATGAGGTGCTCCCAGCCCGGTTAATGCTGGCACAAAATACACACCTCCATTGTCCGGAACCTCGTTGGCAAGCGCTTCCATTTCGGATGCGTCGTCGATCAATTGAAGCCCATCCCGAAGCCATTGAACGGCTGCGCCGCCCACAAATACACTGCCTTCGAGGGCGTAATGCACGGTATCTCCTATCTTCCAGGCCACCGTGGTAAGGAGGTTGTTCTCCGAATAAACAGGAGACTCGCCAGTGTTCATCAGCAAAAAACATCCGGTACCGTAGGTATTTTTTACCATCCCTTTTTGAGTGCATAACTGACCAAACAACGCAGCTTGTTGGTCGCCTGCAATCCCGGCGATGGGAATACGTTCTGTGAACATCCCTTCGGCAGTACTTCCGATCACCTCACTGCTCGCCGTGATCTTTGGTAAAATGGCTCTGGGAATCTCGAGTAGATCCAAAAGCTCGTCGTCCCAATCCAGCGTGTGAATATTGAACATCAAGGTTCGGCTGGCGTTGCTCACGTCGGTTACATGGTGTTCACCATTGGTAAGCTTCCAAATAAGCCAGGTATCGATAGTGCCAAAACACAAATCGCCTCGCTCGGCCTTCTCCCTGGCACCTTCCACATTGTCCAATAACCATTTCAATTTAGTGCCGGAGAAATAGGCATCAAGAATGAGACCTGTTTTTTGTTTGAAAGTGTCCAGATGTCCGTCCTGTTTAAGTTGATCGCAGTATCCGGCAGTTCGCCGATCCTGCCACACGATGGCGTTGTGTATGGGCGCTCCGGTTTCGCGATCCCATACCAGGGTCGTCTCGCGTTGGTTGGTGATCCCGATGGCTGCGATGGCGGTATCCTCGATCCATGCATCTTCCATGGCCAATGCCATTGCCTTCAATTGTGAAACCCAGATGGCGTTGGCATCGTGCTCCACCCAACCCGGTTGGGGAAAGATCTGTTCAAATTCCCGGTTCCCACTGCCCACGGAGTTGCCGGAGGCGTCAAAAAGTATGGCTCTGGAGGAGGTAGTGCCTTGATCAAGTGAAAGGATGTATTGCGTTTTCAAAGGGCGATAACTTAGTTCAACAAATATTTATTAGCCAATTTAGTGAATTCGGTTATTTGAGAGGCTTCCCAGGTGCCGTCCCGGCCTAGTTCCTGCGCCATCCAGCTTGCCACCCTGGGCGCCGATTCGATCGCTGCTCTGGCATCCAGTAACAGCATTCGCATTCTACGTGAGAGAACATCTTCTACGGTACGTGCCATTTCAAAACGAATACTCCAAATAACTTGTCCCATGGTGAATGGAAAATTCTTGTGGATGACTTCTTCATATCCCGGGGTCGAATTTTCAAAAGACAGATAGGCCTCCCGATCACTACCGTACATACGCAGGTGATCGACTGGAATGGAATTGGAAGCCGAAATATTTCCGTGTAATTCGATGTCCCGGGTAGGCGAGGCCACGTCTTCCAGGTCGAATTGTGCTGTAATAGTATCTACCACGTCTTCGGCCATCTTTCGATAGGTGGTCCATTTACCACCCACTATACTCACCATTTGATTGTCCACAATGATCTTATGGCTCCGGGAAACCTCCTTGGTCCTAGTTTCGTCTTTCTTAGGTTTTGCCAGTGGTCGTAGTCCACTAAACACCGAAAGCACATCCGATCGTGAGGCTTTTATTGTGACATACTGGTTGATGGTTTCCAGAATAAAGTCCACTTCCTCTTCCAGGGGAAGCGGCTCGATGGAAGGCTTTTTTATCAGGGTGTCGGTGGTTCCTGCGATCACTTTGTCGTGCCATGGAATGATAAATAAAACACGTCCGTCCGAGGTTTTAGGGATCATGATGGCCGTATCGCCTTGCAAGAAAGATCGATCCAGCATCAGGTGAATCCCCTGGCTGGGGACCACTGTTTTCTTGTGAGACGGATTGTATAGTTTGAGCACCTTATCCGTATAAATTCCGGCCGCATTCACCAGTACTTTGGCATAGACTTTATAGCGATTTCCGGTCTCGCGGTCTTCCACTTCCACGCCTTCGATAAGATCATTAGCATCTTTAAGCACTCCTATTATCCGGGCATAGTTGAGCAGGGTGGCACCCTGTTCTTCGGCCGTTTGCGCAATGCTTAAAGCAAGGCGCGCGTCGTCGAATTGTCCATCGAAATAGGAGATGCCGTTACTCAGGTCATCAGGTTCCAGAGTTGGGATCTTGTTGAGGACTTCTTTCTTGCTGATCCATGTAGATTTTCCAATGCTCAGTCTTTTCGAAAGGAAGTCGTAGAATTTAAGTCCGAGGGCGTAGTACGGACCCTTCCACCAGCTGTAATTGGGAATCACAAATTCCTGTACTTTAAATAAATGGCGCGCGTTCCTGGCCAATCGTCCTCGTTCTTCCAGAGCCACTTTTACAAGTTCGATATTTCCCTGTGCCAGGTACCTTACCCCGCCATGGACCAATTTAGTGCTCTTGCTGGAAGTGCCTTTGGCGAAATCGTATTGTTCGAAGAGGACGGTACTAAAACCACGACTAGCGGCATCCAATGCAACGCCCAAACCACTGGCACCACCTCCAATGACAAGGATATCCCATTTTTTTTCTTCGGAAAGCTTTGTGATCTTTTCTTCTCGTGTCACGCTGGATGGTAAACGGATATTCAAGGGATTCGTTTAAAGAATTATTCAATTGGATGTGCAACTCCAAAACATCCATATCCATGTGGTTGAAAAGGGAAACGGCGCTGGTTTTCGCTACTGGCTAATTTACAAGTTTGTACGGATTTTTTAGTGATGCTGAATCATTTTTTTAAAGGGATTCAATTCACGCGGAAGTCGCAGATTATCCCAAAAGATACTTACATTTGATTTGTGAATAATCTGCCACCGAAACTTCAGGATAAACTAAAACAGCGAGAGCTAAGCAATTCCCTTCGAACACTCTCAGGCACCTCGGACTTGATCGATTTCTCCTCCAACGACTACCTGGGTTTTAGCAGATCTTCAGATATAAATGAGAGGGCTTTAGCGATACTGAATAATGAAGGGAATTTGAAAAACGGCGCCACTGGTTCCCGATTGCTTACCGGGAATCACGAGCTCTATACTCGAGCTGAGCAAAGGATTGCCCACTTTCACAGTAGCGATACCGCGCTCATCTTTAACAGCGGTTACGATGCGAATCTCGGCCTCTTAGGAAGTATCGGACTAAGGGGTGATGTGCTGCTGTACGATGAACTTTGCCATGCTTCCATTCGGGATGGTTTGCAATTAGGGAAAGCCAATAGCTATAAATTCAAGCACAACGATCTGAACGACCTACGGGCCGTAACAGCCAGGGTGCTTAATGATCAAAAAAACGATGGACAGGTATACGTGGTGACCGAGTCTGTATTTTCCATGGATGGCGATAGCCCCAATCTCAACGAACTTTGCCAATGGTGCGAAGAGAAAGAGTATCGCCTCATTGTGGACGAAGCCCATGCCGTTGGAGTGGCTGGCCCCAAAGGAGCAGGCCTGATGGATACATGGGGTCTCACAGACAAAGTGTTCGCACGTATCGTTACCTTCGGAAAGGCTTTGGGGGTTCATGGTGCGGCCGTTTTGTGTGGTCATGAGCTCAGGGAATTCCTTATCAATTTCGCCCGTAGTTTTATCTATACAACCGGATTGCCTCCGCATTCGGTGGCAGCGGTCATTGCAGCCTATGAAAAGCTTGAAAAAGATGTGAGTGGTATAAACAAGTTACATCGTAATATTGAATTATTACGATTATGTGTTGAGAACAGCAAGTTGAAGGTTTGATGGGTGGAGGTTTGGGGGATACTGTTTGCAATAGAGATTAGGTGATACTGTTTGTGATGGAGGGTTTACCAAGGTTGACCACAAGTCTTCACCATCAGCCACCATTGGTCCCC
>JBCCHR010000174.1:0-6514 GCA_039028655.1 Bacteroidota bacterium | reverse complement strand
AATCGAACCAGGGACACACGGATTTTCAGTCCGTTGCTCTACCAACTGAGCTAAGGTACCTTTAATGAGTGCGCAAATATAAATCTATTTTAAGGAATGCAAAACATATCTCAAGAAATAATTTAAGACCCTCGTCATAACTTTATCATAGGCAGGAGGACTTCCGACTTCCGACTTCGGGCTTCCGACTTTAATACTGTCTTAACAGCGGGGTTCATTTGCAAATTGTACATTTAGCCCTCAAACTTTTCCATGAATCTAATTGTAGACGTAGGCAATACCTATATCAAATTGGCCGTGTTCAACGATAATGTGTTACAGGCGAAGGTTGCCATGGAACACGAGCAATTTGAAACAGAACTGGAATATTTTCTTGCCGCCCAACCAGCAATCGATCATGCGATCGTTTCATCAGTAGGGGGGATGACCGAGACTCAGTTAGAGCTATTGCGTTCCCGTGTTCCTGTGTTCGAACTAAGTCACGAAGCCAAACTACCTTTCTATAACCAATATGCTACCCCAACTACCCTGGGAGTGGATCGTATCGCGCTGGTAAGTGCCGCTGCGGAGCAATACCCGGATACCAATGTGCTGGTGATCGACGCGGGAAGCTGTATTACCTACGACTTCCTTACCGACCAGAACACCTATTTGGGAGGTGCCATTGCACCAGGGATCGAAATGCGCTATAAAGCCATGAATACCTTCACAGCCAACCTTCCATTGTTGGAAAGCACATTACCCGATAATTTGGTGGGTGATAGCACGGCAAAGTCGATGCATGTTGGTGTAATTCAAGGAGTTATCAATGAAATTGATGGATTTATTGAGCACTACATCGAAAAGTTTGGCAATTTAACAGTGATTTTAACAGGTGGAGACACTCATTTTTTGCGAGATAGCATAAAAAATGACATCTTTGCCAACTCCAATTTTCTGTTGGAGGGATTGAACTACATTTTAGAAATTAACAAGGATTAATGTTGAAGCGAATTTTATTAGCGATCATGCTGTTGTCGGCCGGAGTGGCCGTTGCCCAGCAAGGAACCGTCTCTCCCTATTCATTTTTTGGCATTGGGTCCCTCAAGTTCAAGGGAACCGTAGAGAATCGAGCCATGGGTGGCATAGGAGTGTATAGCGATAGTATTCACTTGAACATCCAAAACCCGGCGGCTATCGCCAACCTGGGACTAGTCAACTATGCGTTGGCTGGAAGCCATAAATTCGATCGTTTTAAAACGGCCGAAGATTCCCAAAAGGCGACCACCACCTCTCTCGACTATTTGGCCATTGGTTTGCCCATGGGGAAATTTGGTGCCAGTTTTGGTCTTCTACCTTTTACCGCATCCGGATATCGATTGCAGAATGAAGACGCAAATACCATCACTCAGTATGAAGGAACCGGAGGGCTTAACAAAGCATTCCTACAGGTTGGATATCAAGTAACCCCCAAGTTTAGCGTTGGGGTTGATATCAACTACGACTTCGGAAATATAGAAAACGTAGCCACCGCGACACAAGAGGGCATACAATATGGTACGCGTGAGACCAACCGATCCGACCTCAAGGGTTTTAGCTACAACTTCGGGGCGATCTACAAAACCATGCTCAACGAGCAGTTGGAGTTCATGTCTACGGCTACCTATACACCGGAGACCAACTTTACCTCGGAGAACGAACGAATTCTGGAGACCACTTTGTTATTACCCTCAGGAACAGTGACTCCCATCGACCGCAGGAATATTGCCGTGGCCGACTCCGATTTTACCTTCCCTTCGCAACTTACCGTTGGAGCCGGAATTGGAAAACCGAAAAAATGGTTCGTAGGAGCCGAATATACTTCGCAAAAAACTAGTAATTTTACAAATCGCACCTTCGAATTGGAAAATGCATCTTTTGAAGATGCTTCCAAATTCGAGTTTGGGGGTTTCTATATTCCAAACTACAATGCCCTTGGAAGCTATTGGAAACGTGTTGTTTACCGAGCAGGCTTCCGTTTCGAAGAAACCGGGATCGTTGTTAACAACGAATCGATCTCGGAGTTTGGCATATCTTTTGGAGTAGGAATACCCGTCGGGCGATTGTTCTCCAATTTGAACCTTGGATTCGAGCTCGGACAACGAGGAACGACTAACGCAGGATTGGTGCAAGAAACATTTTTTAATACCTTTATAAGTCTGTCGCTCAATGACAGATGGTTTGAAAAGAGATACTATGATTAATACATTAAATACTACCAAAATGAAAACGAAAGTTACGTTACTGCTAGTGGCTTTGACCCTCTCCCTGGGTGGAAACGTGCTGGCACAAGCTGATGAATGTGTCACTACAGGTTCCTTGTTTATCGAGCCTGCAAAAGCAAAGAATTATGACGCGGCCTTGCCACACTACTCCAAAGTAGTGTCTGAGTGCCCTAAATATAGTTTGGCCACCTACCAATACGGTGAGAAAATGTTCAAGCATTTTGTGGACAATGGCGACAAGGCGAAGATCAACGATTACGTGAAGAACTTCGACCTCATGAAAGCCAACTACCCTAGCAAGACCAAGGTAGGTAAGAACATGGCCAAAGTAGCTCAGTTGAAATACGACAACCAAATAGGATCCAAGCAGGAATTATTCGACGCCTTCGACGCTGCCTTCAAAACAGACGAAGCAACGTTTACTAGTCCGAAGAGTTTGTATACCTATTTCTCATTGGCGAGAGATCTTTTCGATGCCAACCAGAAGGATATCCAGGAAGTATTTGACCTGTACGATATCATCCAGGAAAAAATTGGTAAAGAGGAAGGAAAGTATGCAAGTCGTCTTTCTGAGTTGATCGACAAGGAAGAGGCTGGTACCACGCTAAGCTCTAAGGAGCAGAAGAAAGTGAAAGGGTACGAGACCAACCTCACCAGTTATGGTAAGATCAAAGGTAGTATTGATACCAAACTGGGAGCGATTGCCGATTGTGAGAACTTGATTCCCCTTTACGAAAAACTTTGGGAAGAGAAGAAGAACGACGTAGACTGGTTGAAGAGCTCTGCCGGGAAGTTGAATAACAAAGAATGTGATACACCTTTGTTCTACCAAATGGTACAGCAATTGCACTCACTGCAGCCATCTGCTGCTTCTGCCTTCTACTTAGGTAGATTGGCCGAGAAAGATGGGAAAACCAGCGAAGCTATGGATTACTATAACCAGGCCGTGGAGTTGGAAAGCGATCCAAACCGTAAGGTGGGATACTATACTAGTATCGCCGAGAACTTCCGTAAGAAAGGAAGCTACGGGAAAGCCCGCACCTACTATAGAAAAGTATTGGAGTTGAAGCCTAACGAAGGACGTGCCTACCTCAAGATCGCGCAAATGTATAACAAGAGCGCCAACAGCTGTGGAAGCACTCCGTTCGAGAAAAGAGCCATCAACTGGTTGGCGGCACAAATGGCCGATAAGGCTGCACGAGTAGATCCTTCGATCGCATCAACAGCAAGAGCGGCAGCTAGTAGCTACAGAGGTCTGGCACCTAGCAAGACTGATATCTTTAGCGCTGGTAAAGCCGGAGAATCCATCTCCTTCAAATGTTGGGTAGGTGGAAGCGTAAGAGTTCCAAGTTTGTAAGATGCAAACACGACTTCATATCGTAAAAAGCGCAATGGTTACTTTGGTAGCCATTGCGCTTTTTGCATGTGAGGGGAACTATTCCAATGTGAAGCGACTTAGCATGAAAGACAACCTGCCCGTTTCCGAAGGAAAGAATGTCAAGCTGGTCTACACCGACTCTGGCAAGGTGGTCGCGAATCTCATTACACCTCGCCTGCTGGATTACTCCAATTTCGAATTTGGCTACCAGGAGTTTCCCGATGGCCTGGAGGTGCAGTTCTTTGAAGACGGCGAAATGAGCACGGTCAAGGCCGATTTTGCCATGCGCTACCCGGAAACCGGAATCGTAGATCTGCGCAATAACGTAGAATTGGTTACCGCCGACGGCAATACGCTCAATGCCGACCAATTATACTGGGACCAACAAAACAAATGGGTATTTACGGACCAGCCCTATCGCATCACCTTTAACGATGGCTCCTATAACGATGGAGCAAGTTTCGATGCGAATGAAGATTTTACCGTATTTTTGTCCAGAAAGAACGACGGAATTCAAATAATCGATCAACAAAAATCAGAGGAACTCAATGTCCAGTAAAATATATCAGATCTTCGAATACGCCTACATTGCCATGTTCATCCTTTCCATTTACATGGTGGTAACCCAATGGGAAGCCAATAGAGATCAAGCCTATTTGTTTGCCTTCTTTGGTGTGGTTTCGGTATTCATGTTCTTCTTCAAAAGAAGGTTTCGCAAGAATTTGGAAAAGCGAAATCAAGAATAGCCTTCCTATCTTGAAAAATCGTAACTTGTATCTCGTATCGCCGCTTTTTTAGTGAGCGAAACACCTCAAAATGTAATTCGGTACGTTGGAATTTTACATTCTTATTATCGTTCTATCCCTTATTCTATCCGCCTTCTTTTCGGGCATGGAGATCGCATTCGTTTCAGCAAACAAAATTCATATTGAAATTGAGAAGAAGCAGAATAACCTGATGGCAACCCTGCTCAAGCGAATTACACGTCGTCCCTCCAAGTTTATTGCGACCATGTTGGTAGGTAATAACATTGCTTTGGTAGTGTACGGGTTTTATATGGGCGACCTCTTAACCAGTACCCTGCCGGTTAGTGGTCCCTTGCAATTAGTGGTCCATACCGTGATATCCACCATAGTGATCCTGCTTACGGCCGAGTTTCTCCCCAAGGTGTTCTTTCAGATCTATGCCAATAGCCTGCTCAAATTCTTCGCCATTCCGGCCTATTTGTTCTACCTTCTTTTTTCTATTGTTTCTGAATTCGTAATTTGGATCTCCGACCTCGTGCTCAAGCTGTTTTTCAAGACCGAGGGCGATGCCGTACAGCTCAGTTTTAGTAAGGTAGAGCTTGGGAATTATATCAGCGAACAGATCGAAGCAGTGTCCCAAACTGATGAGATCGATACCGAAATTCAGATCTTTCAAAACGCCCTCGAATTCTCCGAAGTAAAGGCCCGTGAGGTGATGGTCCCACGAACCGAAGTGGTTGCCACCGAAATCCATACCACCCCGCAGGAACTAGGAAAACTCTTCACAGAGACCGGGCTCTCCAAGATCCTGGTGTACAACGACAACATAGACGATATTCTGGGGTATGTGCATTCCTTCGAACTCTTTAAAAACCCAAGGGCAATCAAGAGCGTTCTTATGCCGGTGGTGTTCATACCCGAAACCATGATGGCCAAGGACGTGCTCAATATCCTGAGTAAGAAACGCAAAAGTATCGCTGTGGTGATCGACGAGTATGGCGGAACCTCAGGCATCATAACCGTGGAGGATGTGATCGAAGAGTTGTTTGGCGAAATTGAAGACGAACACGACTCGGTCGAACTTACCGAAGTGCAGATCGACGAAGATTACTTCCAGTTCTCAGCCCGTCACGAGGTAGATTACCTCAATGAAACCTACAAACTGGACCTTCCCGAAAACGACGCCTACGAAACCCTGGGTGGGATGATCGTTTATTTTACCGAAGAGATTCCTGAAGCCAACGAACGTGTTGAAATGGAGGGTTTTACCATTGAAATCCTCGAGGTTTCGGATACGAAAATCGAATTGGTAAGCGTTAAAAGGATTCCACAGAATTAATTTTTCTTCTAAAGGCTTATTTTTTTAATAAGAACCTTTTCATAAATGGGTGGAAAATGGTATTTTCGCCCACTAATTAAGTTGAAACAACCTTCTTTACTTTTCCCTGAGAAACAGTGGAGTTCGGGAGAACGAGTACCTTCAGAAACAAAAGGTCAAAATATAACCAAAGATGGCAATATTAAATAGCATTAGAAAAAGAGGAATCTTCCTGATCATCATCATCGCATTGGCATTGTTCGCGTTCATCGTGAGCGACAGTCTTACGAAAGGTGGCGGTGGCGGCCAGGATATCGCAGATACCGTAGGAGTAATTAACGGCACTGAGCTTTCCAGACAAAGCTTTATGGGAGCTGTTGAAGCATACCAGCGCTCGCTGGGTCCCAATACCACCTTGGCTCAGGCCATGGGCGTGATCTGGGATCGCGAATTGCGAAGCACCTTGATGCAACAGCAGGTAGACGCACTGGGAATGACCCTTAGCCAGGAGCAGTTGAGCGAAACCCTAAGCGAAGCATTGGCGACCAACCCAACATTCCAAAATGAGAATGGTTTTTACAGCGAGGCCAGATTGCAAGAATACCTTCAGGCGATCAAGGGAAATCCGCAGGCCCAACAGGAGTGGAACGACTATATCGAAAGCACCAAGGAGAGCATCCTTCAAAATGCCTATCTGAACATGGTTCGCGGAGGTCTTGTGGCTACATTGGCCGAAGGAGAGCAACAGTACCGATTTGAGAATGACAAAGTAGATATTCAGTTCGTGTATATGCCGTACGACAAGATCGCCGATGAGGACGTAACGGTT
>JBCCHR010000173.1:0-6527 GCA_039028655.1 Bacteroidota bacterium | reverse complement strand
CGCCAGTTTACTTGGAAAGTTTACTCAAAAAGACGTGTATCGCATAGATCTGTCGACCGTGGTCTCCAAGTACATTGGTGAAACCGAAAAACACCTTTCCAGCCTCTTCGATAAGGCAGCCAACAAGGATTGGATCCTCTTCTTTGACGAGGCCGACGCCATTTTCGGCAAGCGTACCAATGTGCGCGATGCACATGACAAGTACGCCAACCAGGAGGTTTCCTACTTGCTCCAGCGGGTGGAATCGCACCCGGGACTGGTTATTCTGGCTTCCAATTTCAAAGATAATATTGATGAGGCCTTTACCCGACGGTTCCAGTCGCTATGTCCCTTCGAGTTACCCGGTGCCAAGGAGCGCAAACAGATCTGGCTCAAAAATATGCCGGCTCCACTGTTGCTTACCAACGACATCGACATGGACGAGATCGCCAAGCGCTTCGACCTTAGCGGTTCCAATATTATGAATATCATTCACTACTGCAGTTTACAGGTTCTCAATTCAGACGAGGTGGTGCTATCCAAAGATGTCCTTATGAACGGAATCAAACGCGAATATCAAAAGGAGGATCGACTATTTTGATCGACACCTCGGTTCCCGGCCGTTTTTGCGCCAAAATATCCATCGAATTTTCGGTAAGTTGAAGCACCCTGGCATATCCTCCTGTCGTTTGGGCATCCCTCATCAGTAAATGCAAGCGTCCCGAAGGCGTGAGCTGGACCGTTCCCGGTTGTACAGGCGCGGTGATGATCCCATCGGCCCGGATCATTTCCGAAGTATCAAAAACATAGGCCATACGATTACTCGACGCGTGTGTTGTGAATGGTAGGCTTGTTAGTTTTTGCTGAACAGATTGGGGCAATTGTTGAAATTCCGGTCCTTTGTATGCCTCTAAGATGTGACTATCCAAATGGGTGGCGATAGCTGTTTCAGATTGTTGGTCGGGCAGCCGAACCTTAGCCGTGGGATCGAATTGAAGTTGTCCGCCTTTCTCCAACTTCAATTGGGACGTAATGCCCCTGTAAAAACTCGTACTTCCCAGTACCATTTCACTCTTGAAACCACCTGCGATACCGATATAGCCTCTCCAGCCTTTCAGTGGCCTGGAAAACGTAAGCTGGGATCCGGGTGCGATCGCAAGTACCCGGTTCATGGGTACATCGCTACCATTTACCTGGGGTTCGAAGATCCCTCCGGTGATCGATATCCTGGCGGCTTGCTCAAACAAAAGGGTGGGTCCAGTGGCGGTGAACTCAAGTAACGTTGCGTTCTCGTCATTGCCCAAAAGTCGATTTGCCAAAGCAGCCGATCTTCTATCCATAGGGCCGCTCAAAGGTACGCCCTGGGAGCGATAACCAAAGCGACCACCATCCTGTAGCGTCGTATATAACCCCGAAGTAATGATCCTGATCATAGCAATTCTCGTTTCCATTGATACGTTCCGGCCTTTATTTCGATCTCGATCAGATCGAACTCGCTCTGGCTTATGGGTTCAAATTTCAGACGGTCCCCGGCATTGATCATCGTCGATGGATCGCGATGGGGATCGAATAGTTCCAACGGTGTTCGTCCAATGATATGCCATCCGCCCGGTGATTCAGAAGGATATACTCCGGTTTGCGATCCGCCTATCCCTACACTCCCCTTTGCTATTCGCGGTCTGGGACTGGACCTACGGTTGGTTGCCAGGCTCGGATCGAGCCCTCCGAGGTAAGGGAACCCCGGTAAAAAGCCGAGAAAGTGCACGTTGTATTCAGGCGCGGTATGACGGCGGACTACTTCTTCTATTGAAATTCCTTTGGATGCAGCCAACTCCCGAAGGTCCCACCCAAATTCTTCAGCATAACAAACAGGAAGTGTCACCAGATGCCCTGATCGGGAATCAGACTTGATCCAGTTGGGCATTTCCTCATTGATATTGCGAACCAACCCGGGCACATCGCAACCCGTCCTGAGGTATATGGCCAGCGAGTGATAGGTAGGCTGCACCTCTTGCACCCTTTTAGGGTAATGGTCCATGATAAACGAGGCCGCACGTAAAATCTCATGTTGTTGGGAAGGATCTATTACAGCGGGCCACTCCATCAATATGCAATGTGGGCCAAAGGATCTCAATGTTGGTCGCGCTGTCAAACCAGTGTAATTTCGTTTTGCTTGCATTGGCGATGGATGTACTCCAGGATAGGAAGTGATTCCGGGTGATCCCCATGGATACAATAAGTAGTCGCCTCAATTCCTATTTCCTCCCCATTCACCGCAATCACTGTCTTCTGGGTAACCATTCGATACAATTGCTCCCAGGCAGCCTCCGGATCCGAGATCACGGCATTGTTTTCGTCCCTGCTCACCAGGGAACCATTCTTACGGTAACGACGATCTATAAATGCCTCGAACACCAAGGGTAGTAGGTTTTCTGCCTTTTTATGTAAAATGGAACCATATGGAACATATAGTTTAGGACGCTTACCGGAATCAATGATTGCTTCTACCACCGCATCGGATGTGGGCGCATCTTTGGCTGCATAGTTGTACAGTGCTCCGTGCAATTTTACATGATGCACTTCAGCGTCTTTTTGTGCACAGATCTGATAAAATCCTTCCAGTTGGTCCATTAAACTCGCTTTCAACTCACTTTTGGTCATCGTGATGACCCGACGGCCAAATCCATCCCTATCCGGAAATGAAGGATGCGCTCCTATGCGAACTCCGTGCGCTTGTGCCAGATCAATGGTTTGCTTCATGGAGTCGATATTCCCAAAATGACCGCCACAGGCAATGTTGCATGAGGATACCAGCGGCATGAGCCTGTCATCCATTCCAGCTCCTTCTCCAAGGTCTGCATTAATATCTATTCGGATCATAGGGATCGGTCTATCGAAAAAACAAAAATTACCTCAACGGCACTTGGTACTAAAATAGCGAAAACTCAAAAACCTTGGAGAGACTTCGCAAACCTAAAATAACCGTGGTAATTACGATGAGGCCTCCAAGTACGTTTTGAACCCAGGAATTGTGATATGTTCCCATAACGGATCGTCGGTTCACCACCCAAAGTAGAAAAGTAGCGATGATGGGAAGCAGGAGTCCGTTAGCCACCTGCGCAATTTGGATGATCTGTATGGGTTTCCAGCCTATAGAAGATAGTACTACTCCTAAAACCAAAACTAGTATCCACACACATCGAAATCGGACAGACCTCAAACCCCCACCCCAGCCAAAACACTCTGCTGCCACATAGGCAGCTGCGAGCGGCGCGGTGATGGCCGAAGTTATACCGGCCGCAAATAAACCAAGGCTCAGGAAATACTTGGAAAAATTACCAAACAATGGCTCCAGGCCTTTGGCCAGATCGGCCGCATTGTTTACCTCACTACCAGAAATGGCGGCTGCGCAAATAATGATCGCCATGGAGACGATCCCTCCCAATAAAATGGAAAAATAAGTATCGCGCCTTGCCAACCGCAACTCCTCTACACCTGTCCATTTTTCGCGTACCAGGGATGCGTGTAAGAACAAATTGTAGGGAACTACCGTGGTTCCGACTAGTGCAATAATGGTAAGCCATCCTTCTTCAGGAGCAGTAGGAACGAAGATTCCTTTCAACACCTGGAGCACTTCTGGACGTGTAAGAACAGCGGTAATCACAAAGGAGAGACTCATTATAAGCACCAGAGCGATCAAGGTTCGTTCGATAACTTTGTATTTACCAACGTATAACACTATAAAACCAATGATCCCAACCAACAAAGTAAGGTAGTTGATCCTGGCAAAGGACAAGTCCCATATTGGATCTGTGATCAATGTTTCCAGCCCCAGCACGCCACCACTGATATTTCCCGCCTCATAAGCAGCGTTTCCCAATAGAATGGCAGCTACAATCAATAATATGGCGGCCGAACGCAGCCACGGATTCCGTATTTCTTGCTTCACAGAACTGGCCAATCCTTTACCCGACACCAAACCAATGCGCGCAGCCATTTCCTGTAGCACAATGGTAGCCACTATCGACAAGGCCATAGCCCACAGCAAGGTAAATTGGTAAGTTACACCAGCCAGGGTACACACAGTTACCGTACCCGGCCCGATGAACGCAGCAGCCACCAGGGTCCCCGGACCAATATGTTTGAAGAAATTTTTCACGGGATATAGTTCTCAAGAGCATAAATAGCAAAACTCCCGAGCCAATGTCCGCCCTCGTAGCTATCTGCTACCAAATTGGGATAGGAATAGGCTACATGCACATGCGCCAGATCTTCGAGGTGATAGAGTTCTGGAATTTTGCCGGCCAATCCGTACAATACCCAGGCCCGGCTAAAGTTCAAGCCATCGAGATGCA
This sequence comes from Bacteroidota bacterium, assembly GCA_039028655.1. Taxonomy (GTDB): domain Bacteria; phylum Bacteroidota; class Bacteroidia; order Flavobacteriales; family Flavobacteriaceae; genus Aureisphaera. The sequence goes on along the minus strand of JBCCHR010000173.1, from coordinate 2,193 downwards.
CTAATTTTCCATCGGTGCGATCGCTCACCTTGCCCACTGCCATGGTAAAAGAAGGCTCGGTGATCTCTGGCATAAATTGCCGCAGCCAGGTGGCAAACTCGGTGGGTGTTAACACCCTACGCATGATATCGATCTCTTCCAAACAAGGCGATAGAAAATCATACCCACTGGGCTCCCAACCAAGCGGACAATTGGCATCGCTGCTGTAAAAGTCCTTCGCCCGTTGTTCGATCAAAGAACGCAGCAAAGTGTGGTTTACCGCGTTGGCATAGTCGTAGGCGAATGTAAGTCCGAAAGCGGTATTGGTATGTTCTCCTACTCTGATGGGATACACCAGTTTGGGCAGGAATTCCAGGTACTTTTCCACAATGATATCGGCCAGGGGCTGCAGGATCACGGCCAGTTCGGCTGCCATGGGATCGTCCCATGTATGCAGTGCTTCGGATAGTTTGAGCAGCCAGGCCCAACCGTAGGTTCGTTCGAAAGATCGATTATGAACCCCTCTGAAATAGTGTACCTCCGCTTCGATATTTTCCTTGGTGATGTTATTTTGAAGCACGCTACGTACCTCATCGGCCTTGGCCAGATCCGGAAATCGTTTTAGCAGGGTGACCATGCTCCAATAGCCATGAACTGCACTGTGCCAATCAAAACAGCCATAAAAAACAGGATGCAGTTCTCTTGGGGGGCGTAAGTCCTCATCACCTCCAATGGTCTGTCCCAGTTTGTTTGGATATTCCTTGGTCACACATGCCAGCGGCAGTTCGATCAATTTGTTGGCTTCGGCGATCGTATAACTCGGAGCTGTTGCGACAAGAGGTGTTGTATTGTTTTCTTCGGAAGCGGTAACTTCTTTAGTCTCGGTGTTGGTACAGCCAAAAAATAGTACCAGCATCACCAGGGAAATGAATTTGATTTTCACAATGACAGAGATGGTTTGGGTTGGTGAATTAAAGGTAATTGAAAAAACTGAGACGAAGCCCAATACAACTTGCGAGATGTATTCAGCAAAAAAAAAGGAACCCAAAAATGAGTTCCTTTTATAAGTTATTGTAGCGGTGTTATTGTTTCACCTCCTGAAGTTCCACTTTTTCACCTTCTTTGTCTACTAACATCACCTCGTCGAAGCCCATGTCTTTGAATTGCGCGTATTGCGTAGTCGCATCACCTACGACCAAGTAGGCCATTTTGGACTCGTCCAGATATTTGTTGGCCAAGGCCTTATGTTGTTCGAGTGTCATGTTACGAACCACCGCTTCTTCGTCTTCGATATAATTAGGAGCCAATCCGTAGCCGCTCATTTCCTGGAGCATTCCAAGCAATGAGAACTGCGTTTCGAAGCGACGGGCATTCGACTTGATCATGGCATTTTTAGTAAATGCCAGATCGTCCTCAGAAATACCATTCTTGTAATTGGTGATCTCATCTCTAAAGATGCTCACCGACTCGCCGGTGGTATTGGTTCTAACGCTGGATGAGGCGGTAAAGGTGCCCGGAATCTTACTTCCGCTAAAGCGGGTTCGAGCTCCATAGGTATATCCTTTTTCTTCACGAAGAATTAGATTCACATTTCCGCTGAAAGAACCACCCAATTTGTAATTCATTACCTCAAGTGGATAAAAATCTTCGTGCGTTCTTGGGATTGCAATATAACCGATATTGATCACCGATTGCTTTGCATTAGGGATGTCTACAAAGTACACAGAGGATTTGTCTCTTTCATTGGCAATTGGATACTCCGGAATGGTGACCTCCTTGGCAGCCCAAGCGCTTTCTAACGACTTAAGTCCTTCCAAGGCACTGCTCTGATCGATCTTTCCTACAATATGGAAGCGTGAGATGGAAGGAGAGAAGTTTTTCTCATAAAAGCTCTTGAGATCATCCATGGTAATGGAGTTTACAGACGCTTCGGTGCCACTGGTTGGGTAACTGAAGATATGGTCCTTACCATAAAGCAACTTGTTGTAAACACGACTTGCCACAGCATTCGGGTTGGCGTCGGATCGCTTGATCTGATTGATCGTAGAAGTTTTAATTCGCGCCATTTCTTCTTCATCCCATCTTGTTTCAATAAGATTTTCCTGCAACAGGTCAAACGTAGCATCGAAATTAATAACCAGGGTATTTACCTGTACTAGGATCGACTCAAGCGTTGTAAACATATTGATGTTGGCACCCAACATCTCGATCTCT
>JBCCHR010000172.1:0-6603 GCA_039028655.1 Bacteroidota bacterium | reverse complement strand
GTAATGAGATTCTACCGAGGTATAGGTGGTCATAGTGGTAGCGACGCCATGATACGGGGTATCGCCCAGCTTAGTGTCGCGGGCCATGAGCAATCCAATGGCACGTTCGCCTCGGGAGGCTCTATGACCAATTTTATGGGGATGCTAATGGCCCGCGACACCAAGCTGGGCGATACCCCGTATCATGGCGTCGCTACCACTATGACCACCTATACCTCGGTAGAATCTCATTACAGTATCCCGAAAAATGCGTCTTTCTCTGGTATGGGCTTGAAGAATGTTCGATACATTCCGGTCGATTCCTATGGTATGATGGATGTAAAGGCCCTGGAAAAGGCGATCGAGAAAGATATTGAATTGGGACTCACACCTACATTAGTGAATGCTACCGCCGGTACTACGGTGCTGGGCGCATTCGATCCTATCGATGCCATCAGCGAAGTGTGTAAGCGGCATGATATCTGGTTGCACGTGGATGGTGCTTATTGTGGCTCTGTACTTTTCAGCAAAAAATACAAGCACTTGCTTAGCGGTATTGAAAAAGTAGACAGTTTTAGCTTCAATGCCCATAAAATGATAGGCACACCACTTACCTGTTCCCTCCTGTTGGTGAAGGACAAATCACACTTATACGAATCCTTCGCCATAGATGCCAGTTATTTGTACCAGACCGATCACGACGAATTCAATCTGGGAAAAACCTCTTTGCAATGCGGACGACGCAACGATGCATTGAAGTTTTGGACTTTGTGGAAAAGTGTGGGGTCGCGGGGCTTGGAAGCCATCGTAAACAAGCAATTCGACCTTGCCCAGACAGCTCGGGAGTACGTCGAGCAGCACGACGATTACCAGTTATACAGTTATCCAGATTCTATTTCGGTGTGTTTCAACTACAAGAATATTCCGGCCCGTATCCTTTGCACCCAGCTGTACGAGAGTTCCAAATTGCTAGTGGGCTACGGCTCGTTTGGTGAAGAAGAATTTGTCCGTTTGGTCACCATCAATGCCCAGAATGACACTCAAGATATTCTCAGTTTCTTTGAGGTGTTGGAAAGTTTTGTTGAGAACAACAAAGAGCTATTTCTGGTAGACAGCCTCTAGTTCCTTTTTATTTTTTCTGAAGCAAGCTGTTCTGTTGTTTCAATAATTCTTCGATACTCGCCAACAGTTCGATATCCCTGGGCGTTTCTACCTCGGCATCGGCCGGGTCGTCAGCTTTTCTTTGAAAACGGTTCATCGCCTTGATCACCACAAAAATAGTCAGGCCAATGATGAGAAAATCGATCACCGATTCCAGAAATACCCCATAGCCAATGGCTACTTCACCAGCTTCTTCGGTGGCAGCACGCAACACATATTTTTGATCGGCAAGACGATTATTGCCTCCGGTCAAAATTCCCAAAGGTGGCATAAAGACCTGTTTCACAAGGGCGTTTACAATGGCATTAAAAGCCGTTCCCATAATAATTCCGATGGCCATATCGACCATATTACCTTTAACTGCGAAGTTCCTGAATTCGTTGAAGAAGTTTTTCATATCTGTGATTTTCGGCTTAGCCTATGGAATGATCAGTTGAGCGAACACCGCTAGAACAAAGTGATCTGTCCTTCCTCATCGGCCTCAGGTGGTTGGCCCTCCGGCTTTTCATCGTCTGCGGGAGCAGGTTTTTCAGCGGGCTCGGGTTTGCCAGCATTTGCGTCTTGTTCACCGGCATCTGATATATCGGCACCTACGGCTTCCTCATCCACCACCTCCATCTCTTCGGGCGGGGTTACTTCGGGGGCTTCATACGGCAACGGATCCAACGCATTGATCTCAAGCACTTTGTCCTTGGTGAGCTGATTCCCCATGGCAGTGATCCCTTTTACGGCAATAAACTGCTCGAGGTTCACCTGCATATTCTCCTTGCGATCCTTGCCGCGTTCTTTCACAAAGACCACTTCGGCCATAGGTAGGTAGTCGGTAAACAATTTTTCCAGATACGACTTCGGGTGATCGGTGATCACCAATTCTTCTTTCTCAGGATTGTCGATCAGGAAACGCTTTACATAGAACATCTCCTTGCTCCCCTCCCAATAAATTGCCGAAACAGGCTTCCCGGGTTCCCATTTCTCGAGAACGATCATATCGTCATCAAATCGCATGGTGACTTCAGGGATAGCGGTTTTGATCACGCCGTTCTGTCGAACGATCAACAGGCGATCTTCAGAAGTAAACTCACCCAACAGTTCTCCTCTGCCGTCTACATTGAGTCGTTGTACGGTATCGTCAAACCAGATCTTACGCGGCTTGAGCGTAGACAATCCCTTCTCTTTCAACTCCACACGTTTCACGGCATACTTGGTCACTATGTTTCCTTTGGAGCCTCTCCCTTTTACCAACAGATCGGCGAAGTCGAGATCCCATTTCAATTTCTTAATGCTGCCACTTTGCCGCAGTAAAATGGTAACCACTTCTGCTTCCCCATTTGGATTGGCGGTGAAATAAAGCACTTTGCTTCCCTTGTTTCCCTGGGTTACGGCATATTCGCGATCTCGCGTAATGGCCGTTACATTGAATCGTTTTACATAAGTGGCCCCACGGGTACCATCCTTGTAGATCAGGTTGTAGGTGGTGCGCTTGTCTTTTTTCTTGAAAACAGCCACATGAATGATGCCCTTGCCAACGAAGGTTTTGGAGTCGACCTTGGTCACCATCATGGTTCCGTCCTTGGTGAAAACGATAATGTCGTCGATATCGCTGCAATCAGTAACGTATTCGTCTCGTCGCAGGCTGGTACCGATAAATCCTTCCTCTCGGTTCACGTAGAGTTTGGTGTTTCGTATCACCACCTTGGTGGCCTCGATATCGTCGAACACACGTATTTCGGATTTCCGCTCCTTCCCTTCTCCGTAGTCTTTCTTGAGGCGTTTGAAATAATTGATGGCGTATTCCACCAAGTGCTCCAAATGGTGCTTTACTTGTGCGATCTGCTCCTCCAGCGCCTCTATCTTGAGCTGAGATTTCTCTACATCGAACTTGGATATACGTTTGATCCGTATTTCGGTAAGGCGCACAATATCTTCTTCGGTCACGGCACGTTTGAGATGCTTGACGTGGGGTTTCAGCCCCTTGTCGATGGCGGCAATCACCCCTTCCCAGGTTTCTTCTTCCTCGATGTCCCGATAGATCCGGTTCTCAATAAAGATACGCTCCAGGGAGGAGAAGTGCCATTGCTCTTCCAGTTCGTTGAGTTGAATCTCCAACTCGCTCTTGAGCAATTGTACTGTACGATCGGTGGAACGACGGAGCATTTCAGAAACACCAATAAACAACGGCTTGTTGTCCTCGATCACACACCCCAGTGGCGAGATCGATGTTTCGCAATTGGTGAAGGCATACAAGGCATCGATCGTCTTATCCGGTGAGATTCCTGAAGGCAGGTGCACCAGTATCTCGACTTCGGCAGCCGTATTGTCTTCGATCTTCTTTACCTTGATCTTTCCCTTGTCGTTGGCTTTGAGAATGGAATCGATCAACGAACTGGTCGTGGTACCGAACGGAATTTCGGTTATCACCAGGGTATTTCGGTCCTGTTGGTTGATGCGTGCCCGACTTCGGATCTTTCCGCCGCGTACACCGTCGTTGTAGTTGGTGGCATCCATGATCCCTCCGGTAGGGAAATCAGGCACCAAACGAAAGCGTTTGCCCTGCAAATGCTTAATGGATGCATCTATGAGTTCGATAAAATTATGCGGTAAGACCTTGGTAGAGAGACCAACCGCGATCCCTTCGGCCCCCTGAGCCAACAATAACGGGAACATCACGGGCAGGTTGATGGGTTCCTTCTTACGACCGTCGTAAGAGGCCTGCCACTCTGTGATCTTGGGGTTGTAGACCACGTCCAATGCAAATTTGGAAAGACGCGCTTCGATATAACGTGAAGCTGCTGCGCGATCACCGGTGAGGATGTTCCCCCAGTTACCCTGTGTATCGATCAACAAGTCCTTTTGACCAATCTGCACCATCGCATCGGCAATACTCGCGTCTCCGTGAGGATGGTATTGCATGGTATGCCCCACAATGTTTGCTACCTTGTTGTAGCGTCCATCGTCCAGATCCTTCATGGAGTGCATGATACGACGCTGCACGGGTTTGAAACCATCTTCAATGGCCGGTACCGCACGTTCCAGGATCACGTAACTGGCGTAGTCAAGGAACCAATCACGGTACATGCCGGTAACCCGCGTAATGGTCTCACCACTTTCCGGGTTATCATCCTGCAATTCTTGCTGTTCTTCCAGCTCGTTCTCGTTATTTTCTTCTATGTCGTCGTTCATAAACCTATCCTGTTTGACAGGAACTAGCTTCGTTTTTCAATGATATATGTTTCCCCCTGGCCTTCCACCAACTCTCCATTGTACCTGAACTCAGTGAGTTCCAAATAATCCCCACACCGTCCATCGATCAAGGTAGTTGTGATCCGTATCCGATCGGTCTCGGTCTCACTCAATTGTAGGCTATATACTACACCAGAGATCATATCCCGATAGTAGAACAGCAAGGTCGTGAGTTGGTCATCCACCTCTGCAAAAAGTTCGATCTCTTGATCGTCCCTGAAGAGTCGAATGGCTTCCGGATCGTACGGCCCGCCATCCTGGAGAAGGGAATTTCCGGCCTCATCCACCAGACCCATGTAAACACACTCACATCGTAAGTCCACACTCGAGCAGAAATCGTCCTCTTCCTTACAGCTGGTAACCGCCAACATTAACATGACCAACAAGCCTAATCCCCTCAGCATATCCAATCTATTCTAGGCCTCTTCCACTTTATCCATCTCTACCTTCAGGTTATTGATGATGAACTCCTGACGGTCCGGGGTGTTTTTCCCCATATAGAATTTCAATAATTCCTCTATACTCATCGCCTTGTCCAACATCACTGGATCCAGCCGAATATCGTCTCCGATAAAATGCCGGAACTCGTCGGGTGAGATCTCTCCCAGACCCTTGAATCGGGTGATCTCGGGCTTGGGCTTTAATTCTTCAATCGCCTTTATTCGTTCTTCTTCGGAATAACAATAGCGCGTTTCTTTCTTATTTCTTACCCGGAATAAGGGTGTTTGCAAAATATACAGATGCCCTTCCTTGATCAATTCAGGAAAAAACTGAAGGAAAAAGGTGATCAATAACAGCCTGATGTGCATCCCATCGACGTCGGCATCGGTGGCAATCACAATATTGTTGTATCTCAAATCTTCCAGCGAATCTTCGATGTTCAATGCCGCCTGAAGGAGATTGAACTCTTCGTTCTCGTACACGATCTTCTTCGTAAGCCCATAGCTGTTCAACGGTTTTCCTTTTAAACTGAAAACCGCCTGGGTATTTACGTCACGACTCTTGGTAATACTTCCGCTTGCGCTGTCCCCCTCCGTGATGAACAGGGTAGACTCCAAATACCGCTCATTCTTGATATCACCCAAATGTACCCGGCAATCGCGTAGTTTCTTATTGTGCAGGTTGGCTTTCTTAGCACGATCCCTGGCCAATTTCCGGATCCCACTCAGTTCTTTGCGTTCTCTTTCGGCCTGAACTATTTTTTTCTGAAGCGCCTCGGCTACCGGTGGATTTTTGTGGAGGAAGTTGTCCAACTGCGTCTTCACAAAATCGTTGATATACGTCCTTACCGTGGGCAAACCGCCACCCATTTCGGTGGAGCCCAGTTTGGTCTTTGTCTGACTCTCAAATACCGGCTCCATTACTTTGATGCTGATGGCCGACACAATGGATTTCCGAATATCGCTGGCGTCATAATTCTTACCATAAAACTCCCGCACCGTCTTTACCAGGCTCTCCCGAAAGGCTGCCTGGTGCGTACCTCCCTGTGTCGTATTCTGCCCGTTCACAAAGCTGTGATATTCCTCGCTGTACTGGGTGCGACTGTGGGTTATGGCTACTTCAATATCGTCCCCTCTCAAGTGGATCACTGGATACAGCATATCTTCTTTAGACATATTGTCCTCCAGCAGGTCTTTCAGTCCGTTTTCAGAAACAAATTTCTCTCCGTTGAAATCGATGGTAAGTCCCGGATTGAGGTACACATAGTTCCGAAGCATTTTCTCCACATACTCATTCCTGTATTTGTAGTGCTTGAAAATACTGGAATCCGGCACGAAGGTAACCTTGGTCCCCTTTCGCTTGGTCGTTTCCTCAGGCTCCGGATTCTCGACCAGCTCACCCAGGGCAAACTCGGCCGTTTTAATTTTGTTCTCCCGGACCGATTCAACCTTAAAAAAGGTAGACAAGGCGTTTACCGCCTTGGTACCCACACCATTCAGTCCAACCGACTTCTTAAACGCTCTGGAGTCGTACTTTCCACCGGTGTTCATCTTGGACACCACGTCCACCACTTTTCCTAATGGGATGCCTCGGCCATAATCCCTCACACGCACCTCCTGATCCTTGATCCTGATCTCGATGGTTTTTCCGGCTCCCATCACAAATTCATCGATACAATTATCGATCACTTCCTTAAGCAAAATATAAATACCATTATCGGGTGAAGATCCGTCGCCTAATTTCCCAATATAAATCCCCGGAGCATATTCGCATGCGTCCGGG
>JBCCHR010000171.1:0-6604 GCA_039028655.1 Bacteroidota bacterium | reverse complement strand
ACCAGCTGGGCATCGTGTATGGGAAATTGGGCCTTGTTTACGGTCACTGTAGTAATAATTACAAAAAATACACAATGGGTTACGATCAAAGAGTTACGATGTTAAAGTTTTGTTGTGCGTAGTTGGATCGCACCTTCATTGTAATGAATTTGAGTTGCATTCATGGGGTTGGCAATGGTTAGGACGTTGAGTCGTCTCAGGTTGTTGTACGACATGCACACCGCCGGAGCGACAGCCTTTTACGACTACAAACGTCCGGTCTCTAATGCAAACATGCTGAAGATCGCCTTGCAATATGCGCAAAATTTTGGCGGGCTTATTCAGTCGTTTCCCTTTGATGCTTCCGTTGCGCATAACGGTGTGATGAACGAAGAGGAGAACAGCACCCGTCTGGGATTGAAAGGAATTCCGGCCCTATCAGAGGAGCTGCAGATCTCCCGGGATCTATACATTCTGGAATATACCGGTGGACGATTGCATATTCCCACCATCTCCACGGAGAACAGTGTGAAACTAATTCGTGCTGCTAAGAAAAAAGGCCTTGATGTGAGTTGCAGCGTGGCTGTACACAACTTATGCCTTACCGACGACGCCCTGGAAACCTTCGACACCAATTATAAATTATTGCCGCCTCTTCGAACTCCAAGAGACGTTAAGGCCCTGCTCAAGGGGCTCTCGGATGGAACCATCGACGGGGTAACCAGCGATCACGATCCCATTGACATTGAACGCAAACGAACCGAATTTGATCATGCCAGCTATGGCAGTGTAGGATTGGAAAGCTGCTTCGGTGCCCTCAACGGATGTACGGACATCGACACCGCGGTGCGAGCCCTCACTGGGCTAAAGGATGCCTTTGGCGTCGAACGACAGTCCGTCGCAGAAGGGCAAACCGCCAATCTCACCTTGTTTGATCCTACCACCCAATGGATCTTTACAGAGGGTAGTATTGTTTCTACCTCCAAGAACGCGGCATTACTTGGCAGTACGATGCTCGGTAACGTCTACGGGATCTACAACAACTCACAGTTGGTACTAAATGGCTAATACTTCAGGAAAAACAAAGGCTGTTGTGGCCTATCTTACCTTTATAGGGCTGCTGGTTGCTTTCTATCTCAACAAGGAAAAAAAAGACGATTTTGCCACCTGGCACATTAAAAATATGTTCGGTTTGCTCCTTTTTATGTTTGCCGCTGTGGCCATGCAAGGGTATGCTTTTGGCATCTATTTTTACTGGGGAACCGTACTTTTTTGGCTGATTTCTATCCTTTCTGCACTGCTCGATAAGCGACAAGGCATTCCATATTTAAGTGAGAAATTTCAGTCTTGGTTTACTTTTTTAGATTAGAAAGTTTATCTTTATTCAAAGTAAATCACTAACCTAAAACCTTAAACACATGTCAGAATCTTCTTCAGATAATGGAAAAACCGTTGGAATAATTGCCTACTTGTGGCTCATTGGCTGGGTAATCGCGCTGGTGATGCACAACGGAAACAAAACCGATCATGGGGCATACCACGTGCGACAGGCACTGGGTCTTATGATCCTTTGGCTTGGTGTTACCATCATTAACACCATTCTGGCCTTTGCAGGCATTCCGTTCGTAGGTTATATCTTCTCATTAGGATTATTAGTACTTTGGATCTTGGGCTTTATCGGGGCCATCCAGGGAGAAAAGAAGCCCATCCCGCTATTGGGAGAGCAATTCCAGCAATGGTTTAAGAGTATCGGATAATCTTTCCGAAGTATCGGATTAAAACAAGCCGCAGGGTTCGTACCTTGCGGCATATTTTTTTACAAGAAATTTTCATGAAAAAGGAACTCCCACTCGATCACAATTACCGTCCATCTAAGCTCGAAAACCAGTTGGCACCGGCCATTGTCATGCTTCATGGTTATGGCAGCGATGAAAACGATCTTTTTTCTTTTGCTGCGGAATTACCCGAGCATTATGCGGTGATCTCGCTCAAGGCCCCCATTGCGATGCAGCCCTTTGGTAATGCCTGGTATTCGATCTATTTTGATGCTTCCGACGGGAAGTTCAACGATACAGAGCAGGGAATAGCGTCAAGGGAGCTGGTCGTTTCCTGCCTGGACGCCATTGTTGAAGCCTATCCGGTCGATCCCAGGCGCATCACGCTACTGGGATTTAGCCAAGGTACCATCCTAAGTTTCGCGGTGGCATTGAGTTATCCCGAGCGCGTGAAAAATGTGATCGGCCTGAGCGGTTATATTGCCCCCGATATGTTCAAGGAAGGCTATCAACAGGGTGATTTTGAGCATTTGAAGGTGTACAGCTCCCACGGTACCGTAGATCAGGTGATTCCGGTGGATTGGGCGCGAAAAACCGAGCCTTTCCTATCGGCGCTGAAGATCGACATACAGTACTCTGAATTCCCCGTGGGACATGGCGTCGCTCCTCAAAATTTCTACGAGTTCAAGAATTGGTTGGAAGCGGTGGATCGCTAGACAAATTCAATGATCAATGCTCAATTTTCAGTGAGTTGTAATCGGCCAATGGTCAATTTAACTATATCAGCATTTCCAACTTCCAACTTCCGACTTCCGACTTCCGACTTCGGTCTTCGGACTTCCCACTTCGTGCTTCGTGCTTCGCGCTTAATTGGGATAAAGTACCGACGCTATCGGTGTGAGCTGTAATTCTTTGTTCTCGTCAAAGAAGTATTCCACCAGCATTTCGCCCCAATAGGTACCATCGGAAAAATCGGCCTGGATCCAACGGTGATTGATAAATTTCATTTTGTTCACCCGCATCTCCCCATCACCTTCCAGCGGTACTAATGGATTGCCCCCTTCAGAAAGATTCATGTCGATAATCGTCTCCCCCACCATGTTCTCGACAGCTGCTGCCTCAAATCCAAGTCGCTCGAGGTAGGTCATCGCGTTATCGTTCCCCTGGAGTGTAAAATAATTGAGGTCCAGGAGTTGATCTTCCATGGCGGCGATCGAATCGGCGCTCTTATTCAGCTTGTCTCTCAGCGATGCGATCGTCTCTTCCTGTGATTCGTAAATGGATCGCTGGGTCATATACATAAAAATGAGGAGCAAGGCCGCAAAAAAGAACAGGTACATATAGATTTTAGACTTCATAGTTGGATCGTTTTAGGAACTAGTAGTTAAACGGATATTTTTAGGCCATCATATGCCAGGTGCACGTTTTCTGGTAATCGTGCTTCCACTTCAGCATGAAATCCCATGAGATGACTAATATGTGTAAAATAGGTGGTTACGGGTTGTATTTTTTTAACCAACTCAAGTGCCTCTTCCACATTGAGGTGAGAGTGGTGTGAAGTTTCGCGCAAGGCGTTCAATACCAAGACCTCAGTGCCTTTGATCTTTTCTATTTCTTCTTCGGAAATGGTCTTCACATCGGTGAGATAAGTAAAATTCCCGATCCTGAATCCCAGTATCGGTAGCTCGGCGTGATACGCTTCCACCGGCACCACCTTTTTTCCGCAGAGATCAAAAGAAGTGTCCTTATCGATAAGCATCTCAGTAATCGTGGGCGCCCCGGGGTACTTGTTCTCCGTCTCAAAAATATAAGAGAACCGTTTTCTGAGGGCGTCAAACACTCTGGGGTGTGCATAAAACAATACTTCCTCCTGCTTAAAACAAAACGGGCGAATATCATCGATCCCAGCCACGTGATCGTTGTGCTCGTGGGTAAGCAGCACGCCATCGATCCGGCTTACCTGCTCCCGTAACATCTGTTGCCTGAAATCCGGACCACAGTCGATCACCACACTGGCGTCTTCCCATTCCACCAAAACGGATACCCGCAAACGTTTATCGCGTGGGTCCTCGCTCCTACACACAGGATGGTCGCTGCCAATCACTGGAATTCCCTGTGAGGTGCCGGTTCCGAGAAATGTTACGGTCATGCAATCTTTTTTGTATCGAGACCATCCTGTGGCAGAAGGGTCTCGAAAGTGGTATTAAAATCCTGTTGGCAAATTTACTTCTTAATTTACATTTTATACTATTGGCAGGCCGGAATTCCAGTTGGGAACGGATTGAATCCGGTTACGGCTTTACCGCAAATTCCTTGGATTTATATTTTTCTTTACTTTACTTATTTAATACCTTTGTTATTGAAGAGATTCTTAGAATATTGCTATGCCAGAAACTATCTCAGGGGATAAGGAGTTTGAAGCGATTCCTTCGATAAAGAACAAGGCCTTACGGATCAATTTGAACGAAAATATCTATGGCACCTTCGCCGAAATTGGCGCAGGCCAGGAAACGGTGCGTAACTTTTTCAGAGCCGGTGGTGCCTCAGGGACAATCGCCAAGACGATCTCGGCTTATGACAAAGACTTTAGCGACGCTATTTATGGTGTAGAGCCGGATGGCAGATACGTGACCGAATCCAGATTGAAGCGCATGCTCTCTCATGAGATCAACCTGATCGAAGAACGTATCAACCGGGAGAATCATCCCGACAAAATGTTCTTTGCCTATGCCAATACGGTAGCAACCATCGACTTTGCCAAGAAATACAAGGGACATGGTTGGGTTGGAATTCGTTTCCAAACTTCGGCGAATGAAGACTATAGCGAGATCATTATCCACATTCGATTTAAAGAGAATGAGGCTGTGCTGCAGCAGCAGACGCTGGGCATCCTGGGCGTAAACCTTATTTATGGTTCGTTTTACAAGCACGACCAACCTAAGAAATTACTGCGCTACCTCTACGATCATATTGACAAGGACAAGATCGAGATTGATACTATCAATTTCTCCGGACCCAAGTTTGAAGAGGTAGACAATCGCTTAATGAGTTTGCAGCTTATTAAAAACGGCATGACCGAAGCGATCATCTTCGGCCCTGACGGCAACAATATTCTACCTGCCAGGATTTTGTACAAGAAAAACGTATTAGCGCTGCGAGGGAGTTTCCGTCCTGTGACTAAGGTAAATATCGACATGTTCGATAAGTCCTACCAGATGTTCATGGAAGAGAATCGGGTGGACAAGGAAAAAACACTTACCATATTCGAGATCACCCTGTCCAACTTACGTGCAGAAGGCGAGATCGATGAGCAGGATTTTATGGATCGAGCGCGTCTGCTTTGTTCGTTAGGGCATACGGTGATGATCTCCAACTTCCAGGAATACTACAAACTGGTGGAATACTTCTCTAATTACACCCGCGCCCGAATGGGATTGACCATGGGAGTGAACAACCTGGTGGATATTTTTGACGAAAAATACTATCGTCATTTGAGTGGTGGCATTCTGGAGGCCTTTGGAAAATTGTTCTTCAAGGACTTGAAAGTATACTTATACCCCATGCGCAACAGCAAAACGGGTGAATATACCAATAGCGAGAACCTGAAGGTACACCCTAGAATGAAGGAATTGTACAAATTCTTCAAGTACAATGGCAAGGTGGTCGACATCGAGGACTTCAACCCGGATGTGTTGAACATTTTCTCGCGCGATGTGCTTCAGATGATCGATCAGGGCGAGGCCGGATGGGAAGAGAAGCTACCGGAAGGGGTGGCTGCCATAATCAAGGAAAAGGAGCTATTTAACTACCAACCTGTTAAGGCGAAGGCAACCAACTAGGCCAGAATCTGTGCCGAGTGCTCCTTACTTTTTACCTTATCGATCACACGATCCACGACTCCCGCTTCGTTGATCAAAAACGTAATACGGTGAATACCATCGTACTCGCGGCCCATGAATTTTTTAGGCCCCCACACTCCAAAGGCATTGATCACCTCCTTATCCACATCGGCTAGTAAAGGATATGGGAAATTGAATTTCTTCTGAAAATTCTTTTGGTTGCGCTGCGTATCAGCACTTACACCCAGGATTTCATATCCAGCATTTTGTAATTCTGAATAGTTATCGCTTAAGTTACAGGCCTCTACGGTACATGTGGGTGTGTTGGCGGCTGGATAAAAGAACACCACCAATTTTTTACCTTGGTAGTCGGTTAACGAAATAGTGTTGCCGTCTTGGTCGGTGGCAGTAAAATTTGGGACCGTATCCCCTGCTTTTAATGTTTTCATTCGCGTATTTTTGTGTAAAAGTAGCTAAAATGACCAAGCAAGAAAAGGCCACCTTTGTTATTCAAACGTTAAAAACACTTTATCCCGAAATACCGATCCCTTTGGACCACAAGGACCCGTATACACTGCTTATTGCGGTGCTTCTTTCGGCCCAAAGCACCGATGTACGTGTGAATCAGATCACGCCCATCCTCTTCAACATAGCCGACAACCCCTATGATATGGTAAAATTATCGGTGGAAGAGATCCGGGAGATCATTAAACCTGTGGGGCTCTCTCCTATGAAATCGAAAGGAATCCACGGACTTTCCCATATACTGATCGATCAATACGAAGGCAAGGTCCCAGCCGATATGGAAGCGCTGGAGTCGTTGCCTGCTGTGGGTCATAAAACGGCCAGCGTGGTGATCTCACAAGCGTTTGGAATTCCTGCTTTTCCCGTAGACACGCACATTCATCGATTGATGTATCGGTGGGGGCTCTCCAATGGTAAGAATGTGGTCCAAACCGAGAAGGATGCCAAACGGTTGTTTCCGAAGGAATTATGGAACGAATTGCATTT
>JBCCHR010000170.1:0-6616 GCA_039028655.1 Bacteroidota bacterium | reverse complement strand
TTCGTCTTCTATGATAAGTACTTTCATTTTTTTTGCTGAATTTATCCGGAAGGTAATAAATTGTTAGTCCCAGTGGGTGGTATTCTTATACTCTTCTTCCTCTTTTTGCATGTATTCCTTGATCTTTCGTTCTTCCCAGTTCTTAAAGGCCTTGAATTTATGTTGGAATACGTATAAACCGTGAAACAATAACCCTATTCCCCAAAAGAAAGGTGTGCTAAAGTATCCGAAAATGGTGATCTTGATATCGTCGAACCGAAAGTCAAACTGATAAAGTTGAATGAACAACAACAGGCAGTTGATCACAATATACACGAGGAGGTGGGTATAAAACCCCTTGATCTCTTTTACTCGCTTCTCGGCACGTTCTAGTTTTTCCTGATCCATATTTCTCATGATTTTCTTTTTTTTGATTGATTCTAATGATAGGAGGTGTCCTCCTCTTCCATAAATTCCTGCATCTTGCGTTCTTCCCACTTTCTTAACCATTGCGTGCCACGACGGTGCACAACCAAACCATGCACGATAAGTACAATGGCCCAGATTCCCGGTACAATAAAAGTATTGACATCTACCCATTTATTAAATCCTTCATCGTCCGAAACGATCCCAAACATGGGCAATAGGTAAAACCGCACTACAAAGATCATGATAGTTACAAAGGCGAAGACCCATACATGGCTGTAAAAGCCTTTGAGTGCTTTCACATCTTTTTTTGCGCGTTCGTATTTTTGATAGTCGGCTGAGTTCATGATCCTGCGTTTATTGCCATTTGGTTTGATTGCTATCGTCTTCCTCCATGAATTCCCTGATCTTTCTCTCTTCCCAATCCTTGTTCATAAATGGCATTACATTAAATGCCTTGATGGCCTGAAAGACGATGCCTATCCCCCATCCAAACGCGGCCCAAAGGAACCACATATATCGCCATTCGTTGGTGTAATAATTCAACGCGGCAAGGAAGCCAATGAAGACAATATAAAAGAACAAGCTGGTGTAAAATTTCTTGATCTCTGCCACACGTTCCTTGGCGCAGATGTATTTATTTTCTCTGTCAAATTCCTTGAACTCCATGGTATGCTGTTTTGGGTTATTAGAAACGGATCTCTTCTTCCTCGTCCATGAACTCACGTATTTTACGTTGTTCCCAATCTTTTCCGAAGAAAATATTGTACTCGAAGGTCTCGGCAGCATGGCCCAATACCCCCAGACCCCAGCCCGCAATCGGGAAGATGGCCCATGGGAATCCTCCGGAGTATGAGTTGATCCAAATAAAGACCACTACAAAAATAAGATAGATCGTAAGGTGACCGTAAAAGTCTCTGATCTTGGCGACTTTTTCCTTGGCTCTGCGATACTTCTCTGATGAAGATGTGGGCGTTCCTATTCGTTTCATTGTTTCTTTTTTTATGATTACACTATAAAAGTAGTGCAGATCCTCAGGTTGTTACAATCAAAGATTCCGAAGTGTCAAAAACGATGGACGAATTGTAAATTAGCGAGCGTTTCTCCCTATTTGTTGTCCTTATCCATGAGTTCGCGAATCTTTCTTTCCTCCCAATTCTTGCCCAGGATTGGGTTGTAACTAAACACTTCCATGGCATGACCCGAAACGCCTGCGCCCCAGCCAATGATTGGAAATAAGGCCCATGGAAAGCCTGTACTCTTCAAATTCAAGTAAATGAATACCGGGACCATAATAAGGTAGATCGCAAAGTGCACATAGAACCCCTTGAGCTCCTCCACTTTTTTCTTTGCACGATCGTACCGCTTGCCCGACAAGTACGTTTCCTGGGTCTGTGTGGCGGGGGTAAGTGCCTTGGTGAGCAACGGGATCGCCACGCTGAACTCTTTTTCGTTTTGCTGAATCACAACCGTCCTGTTGGTGAGCAACTGGTAGCGATTTCGAATATTCTGCAGCCCAACACCAGTCCCTTTTCGCACCACCTTCTTAGGCTGATAGTTGTTCTGGATCACCAAACTCCCCTCCTTCTCCGAAATGGTGATATAGAGTTTCCTGGAAGGCGTTACCTGGTTGTGTTTTACAGCGTTTTCCAACAGTAATTGAAGAGATAGTGGAACCACCATGGCCTCCGGATTGGATAAGTGCTCCGGGGCCGAGAATACAATGCTGTCCTCAAATCGCATTTTGATGAGCGACATATATAATTTGGCGAAGTTGAGTTCTTCAGAAATGGTGACCAACTGCTTGTTCTTTTGTTCGAGCACGTAGCGATACACCTTGGAGAGTGCCGTTGTAAATCGGGTGGCCGCCTCAGGATTCTCTTCGATCAAGCTAGTGAGCACATTCAAACTATTGAAGAGGAAATGGGGGTCCAGCTGGTTTTTCAGTGCATCGAACTGAGCCGAAGCCGCCCCGGCTATGATCTTTTGTTGTTTTACTTTGGTTTCCTGCTTGTGCCTGTAGTAGTAGAATAGGTAGAAGATACAGGTCACCACCATCGCGATGATCAGGGAAGAGTAGTAAAATTCCAACTTCTCTCCTCGCAACATCTCCATGAGGTCACTTCCGTAGACCACTACTTTCACGAAAACCCGGAGCAAGAAGATACACAGCAAACTGATGATCACTGCCCCGAAAATGGCCTTGGCCAAATGTCGGATCTGGAAGAGAGCCGATTTGTATTTGCGTATCAAATAAAATATGAGGAGCGCGTTCCCCATATAGATCACCACAGAATACAACTGATTTAAAAGAAACAGGGTAAGCAATTCCTTCCCGTCGGTTACCAGATCACCGTTCATGTAACGAACCACGCCCATGACGATAAAGATCAGAATACCAACAAAAAATGCCTTCCCTATTTCCTTTCGTAAATTCATCTAGCTATTCCTGCTCGCAATTTTGTTTGTAAGAGTTCTTGGCATAATCACCACCTCCTCGGGGGTGAAACGGCCCTTTAGGCTCGTAGGTGTCGTACAAAGCTACCGCCTTTTTAAAGTCTTCACAAAAAGGTGCCGTGTCCTGTCCAAAGAAACGAGCCGTGCCCATGTTCCATTCTACTTTACCGGAGGCTACCCTTGGGTTGTCGGGTTCGATCTTGTAAGCTTCTTCATAGAGCTGGGCGATCTTAGGCGAATAGGACATGCCGTACTTACTACCATCAAATACCACCCAGGCAGTATACAACTGCGCTTGGGCTACCAGGATCTCGGCGTTCTCTTTGGAAAGTGCCTTGGCATCGTTCAGAAAATCCTGTGCTTTCTTTAACTGCGCAGTGAGCTTCTCCTCATCCTTTTCGTTGAAACTATACAAGATATTGATCTGGGCCACATAGAATGATGGCAGCCAGTCTTCCTGCTCGGCTTGAGCAATTCGCTCAAACAAATTGGCAGCTTCCCAGGGTTTATCGGCCTGCCAAAGTTCGAATGCCTTGGTCATGCCCTTTTCATATTTGGTTTGGCTCATTCCTGCAAATGAAATGAACGCGAATGCAAGTACAATTAGTTGTTTCATGATGATCTGTATTTCAGTTTATAAAGTTATTAAGTTAAAAGGACTTGTACACCTATTCCCACCAAAAGTAACAGGGTGGTGATCATGAACATGACCTTCAACGATTGTTTTCTGCCCAGGAGGCGCAATAATATTCCTAACATGATTTTCTTTTTTTATGCTGAATAAACTCGGCTGAACACTACATACGGATGTCCATTTTCCTCACTTCGCCACCGGATACTTCAAACTTCGCATCCTCCCATTTCGGAGGACCAAAGAATCCTTTCGCGCCGTTCGAGCAGCCATAACTCTCTGTAGGGATCATGCCCATGAACATATTGAGCGCGCCGTCGTTGTCGGCATCGTGATAACTGGAAATGGCGTAGGTTCCGTCCGGAATATTGGTGAAAGTTACCTTGGCTTCCTGATCGGTAATTTCCGAAGAAAGAGAAACGAAAGTCTCATCCAGAAACTTACCCTTTTCGTTGTACAGGCCTACCATGACCTTTCCATTGTCGTTCTTAAACTTGGTGAGAGACACCTCGATGGTGTTCTGCGCTTGCATCGACATACCAGCGACCAAGAACAGGATATAAGCGATTACCGTTTGCATGATTGTGTTGTTTTAAATTGATGATCCAAAGATGCGTGCAATCCAGCGGTTTCAACAATCTATTCGACCGAACTGTCGATTTCGAAGGATGAACTGTAGGTGGTGATTAGTTACTGGTAATTAGTTAATAGTGAATAGCAACACTTAAGGCGACACTTCCGACTTCGAGCTTCGGACTTCGGACTTCGGTCTTCGCGCTTTTAATCACAAATTATCCAATTGATTGTCCTTCCCGTCCTCGCTAATGGTCCAGAAGAACCCTATGAAGAAGAACTGGTCGGCGGCAGGACGCAGCGCCCGTCGATCAAACATACCGTTGGCACTCGGCGTATTAGCATATTGATACCCGTTGATGTTATTAAAGCCGAAGAGGTTGTTCACCGAAACGTAGAGGATCTGCTGTTGGGTGATGAGATAGGCCCAGTTAACGCTAATGCTGTTAAAATCTCGCGTTTGGTCTTGCAAGAATCCCGGCTCGTTAGGGTTGGTAAACGGTCGTCCGCTCGCGTACTGATAGCTGATCCCAAACTGGCTCTTCCAATCGGTCACAAAATACTTCCCAATGGCCGAGAAGTTGTGCGTATTGGCAAAGGCCGGTGTTGCCTGGATCGGGAAATTCCGGTAACGGCGTTCCGTATCCAGATACGAGTAACTGATCCAGTAATCAACATTCTTAATACTGTTGTTATCCCTCCAAAATAGGTCCACACCCTGGGCATAGCCACTACCGGAATTATCGTAGGTGCTGTCAAAAGCAGCAAACTCACTGTCAAAAGTTACCAGGTTGTCATATTCTTTTCGGTAGGCCTCCAATCGGAAGATGCGATTGTTCTTGGAGTATTGATAGTTTAAAATATAGTGTTGCGTCTTCTCCGACTCCAAGTTGTCGGTAAACTTCAACACTTCGTTCAACGGCTGCTGATAAAAATCGCCGTATGCCAGGGAGATCTGACTCGATTTTCCGGTCTTATATGCGATCGACGCTCGTGGTGAGATGGTCGTGGCATCAAACAAGGCACTGTATTCGCCGCGAAGTCCAAGCTTCATGGCAAACTTCCTTGAGAAGATCAGGTCGGCCTCGGTAAACACAGCTGATATATCATTGTCGAAGACAAAGCGTTGTTCCGCAAAGGGATTTTCGAAGTCTTCGCTAAAATGCGTTAGGAACTGCTCTGCTCCAAAACTCAATTTCACCCGATTACTAAATCGCTTTCGGAATTTTACCTTCAAATGGGTAGAGTTTTCGATATCGTTGATGTCGTTCTCCATGATCCCGATCTTATTGTTGGAGTGTGTAAAACTACCTCCCACAAGGATCTTCCAGGTATCCCCCAGGTCTCCACTGTAACTGGCATTGGTGTACAGGTTCCTGTTTTTGAGTCGGAATTCAAGCCCCTCGGGCAAGTTGATGTCCTCCTGCGTTAGTCTGAAATTGGTCGCATCGAAGGCCGTGTAGAACTTAAAGATGCCTTTTTCAAATTTTCTTCGGAATACACTCTCGCCGGCGAACACCTCGAACGGCTTATCCCAGTCGTTGCGATCCGGATAGATCGCCAGATAAGGAGCCAGATTGATATAGCTTGCGTTAAAGCTCAAGGAGCTCTTCTCCCATTTTTGAGTATTCCCCAGGCTGCCTCCCACACTCATGGCTGCGATATCGGTTTTATCCTGATCAGGCTCATCGATGGTGTTGAGCAACAAAACCGATGAAAGCGCCTGCCCGTACTCTGCCGAATAACCACCTGTCGAAAAGGTGATACCATCAAATAGAAACGGACTGTAGCGACCTCGGGCCGGAATGTTGTTGGTGGTAGGGGTATACGGTGTGAACACTCGGATACCGTCGATAAATATTTGTGTTTCTCCAGCATCTCCCCCGCGAACGAACAAACGACCATCTTCGGCCACCGTCGTGGTTCCCGGCAGGGTTTGCAGAGCGCCCACAAAATCGCCCAGCGCATTGGCAGTGGTTACCACATCCAATGGCTTTAAAACCGATATCTTACTGTTGTCTCCCGCCTCGAACGTTCCGGCCGAGATCACTACCGTACTCAGAGAGTTCACATCTTCCTGCAGTTCGATCTTGAGCTCTTTCATTTGGGTCACATCGGCCAACATCATAAACGGCTCATAGGCTACGAATGAGGCAGTAAGAGTATGCAACCCTGTCTCCTCTGTGGTAAACTCAAACCTACCAGACGCATCGGTGGACGCACCGTCGTAGGTCCCTTCCAAATAGACGTTCACACCTTCGAGGGGCGTGCCGTTCTTTTGAGTAACCGTACCCGAGACCGTTGTTTGGGCCAGGAGTGTGGTAGGCAAGGTGAATAGGAATATTAGGATCGCCACAAGGTTTGACAGACGAGAATTAAAATGCTTCATGGTTGGTTTTTTTAGAATCCGGAGCTAATTTTGACAGTTTGGTATCATTTATTCTGAAACAACCACCCATGCTTGCATCTTTGCTCCGGATTCTAAAAAAACCAACCATGAAGCATTTTAATTCTCGTCTGTCAAACCTTGTGGCGATCCTAATATTCCTA
>JBCCHR010000169.1:0-6631 GCA_039028655.1 Bacteroidota bacterium | reverse complement strand
TGGAAATTCATTACGTCGATCGGAAAAGACCACCACGCGATGGGTTTCAGACAAACGAAGTGCCAGCAGCGAAAAGAATTCGGAAACCGAAGAATCGCCCACAGAATACGCCAGAAATACAGAGTGCTTCATCGTTTTGAAATCATTGGTGGTCGATCAGTTTTTGATAGAAGCTAATGTTTTGCTCGAGGATGGAGGATGCATCATATTTCCGAATCACCTGCTGGCGTGCGCTTTCACCCATTTGCCGCGCCTTTTCGGGATGCTCGATACACCAGATCATTTTTTGGGCAATATCATCAGGGTTGTAGACATCACAAAGCCAGCCGGTGTGGCCGTCTTCCACCGTTTCGGGCCCAGGTCCATATTGAGTAAATACGACAGCTTTGGCCATAAGCATGGCTTCCAGGCATACCAGTCCCTGGGTTTCCATATGAGAGGGAAACACACAAAAAGCGGCTTCGGCATACTTGGTATCCAACTGGTCCCTCGGAATACTACCTTGGAAATGAACATTTTCAAAGTACGAAGCGTCATAGGTGTCCCGCAGCATGGCTTCGTAGGTACCCCCGTTAGGGTAGTACCATTCTCTTCCGTAGAGGTCCAACTGCTTCTCCGGATACCGTTCACGCACCAATCGAAAAGCCTGCAAGAGCTCTCGAACGCCTTTCTTTTCGCAAATGGTACCGGCAAACAGGATATTGTTTTCGCGCAAGGGGACGTCCGGGAGTTGAACCGTCACATCCAGAGGCAGATGGATCACTTCCATCGGCTTTCCGTAATAAGACAGATAATTGGCGGTATGCTCTTTAACATAGGTAGAAACAGCAATAAAGCCATCGGCTCTTTTGAAGGAACGTTTTTCCAATTGCGCTCTTCTCCATTGTATGGATCGTTTCTCGGCTTCAGCAAAAAAATGATGCCCGCCATGCAGACGCACCACACGTTTGGCCTTATGCTTTGACGAGATCAGGGCCATGCCTCCTTCGGCCGATTCCAGAATATCGATCGGGTGTTGGGCATGTAAGGCACTCAATTTCTTGTTGATCCGCTTCGAATTCACCCAGAAATTTGGCAGCTTCCCTTTATTGACCGGTAAACGGTAGATCTTAACTCCCTGATCTTCCAACTCGATCTCCCGGTCGTCCTTACCTATTCCTACCACGCTTACGCGGTGGTCCCGACTCACGAGCGCCCGTCCAAGGGTTTGGATAAAGGTTCCAACGCCACCGGAAGTCCACAACGGGTATTCACCAGAAAGAAATACGATATGCATCAAAGAAGTTCCTTTAGTATGCGTTGAGAGGCCTCGTTCTGGTGTTCCACCACGACCTGGAACCAATCCCGGATCTCAGTCTCCGGACTTTCGATGGCTTGCTGCACTAATTGTTCAATTTCGTTTTTGTCGTTCAACCAATATACCGCTTTTTCAGAGGGCATACTTCGAAAATGCTGGTAGTTGTAAATGGTTGTCACCGACCAATCAGGATCCTGTTTGTGATCGTAGTTGATGAAGATGCAGGGCTTTTGGAACATTCCAAAATCGAAGGCCATGGTCGATCCCACATTCATCACAACGTCGCAATAATAGGCCATGCTCACCAGCAATTGGATATCGGCTACTAAGGGATAGACTGCCGTCCAAACCTTGCTGTTAAAATTCCACAACGGAGGTGCCTCTTTGATCAATTCGGGATAGTTGTTGAGCACCCGATCGTACCGGCCGCTCAGATCCACCGGACATCTTCTAAAGACCACCTGGTATCGATCGTCCAGTCCCGCCCGAGTTAGTCCCTCGGCCAGGTCGTTGAGATACTCCGGATCGTAAGGAGAAGTTTTTACATCGTCTCCAGAAAAGCAGATCAGTTTTTTATTGGGATCCAATTGGAATTGGCTGTAGAATTGATCCCTGGGAATGATATTGTTGCTATCTGCATAAAACTCGAATTGAGGCGTACCGGTTACCTTTACCTGCGATTGGTCTATTTCCGGGTAAAAGGTTGCCATTTCCTTTTTCATATGATCGGACCAAACCAGGTACGAATCGGCTCTCAGGGCCAATCGTGCTTTCGGCAGGTTGTCCCAGGAATAGATCACGGTTGTGGTGGGAATACCCAGATCCCTGGCTGCGGCAAATATGGTTGGTGCCGTTAACGCACGCTGATGCGTGCAAAACAATCGATCCGGACGATGCGTTTTCAATAATTCGGATACCTCTGTATAAAAAGGGTTTTTTCGGATGGCACGATCGTAACGGGATTCAAGTTTCAGGATGGTCTTGTATGATGAGACGAACGCCAATCGGGCATTTATCACTGCATGAAAGATCTTTAATTTAAAGGATTTGTGGTTTTTCTTTCTGAAGGCATGAATGGTCGGGTTGTTTTGAGAACGCGCGTTATATATGATGCGCGCGGCGTGAATTAGCTCCCGTAGGAATTTTTCCTTCACTCCTTCCGAATAGTTTGGAATCACCAGATCCTGATCGATAGCTACCTCGTGTCGAATGGTGTCGAGCGTATCCTGATCGAAATTATGAAACAGGCAAAGTGATGCATTTGCGTCGCGAAAAACACCGGAATAGAGGTAATTTTTAATGCCAGTTCCGTCGGGCGTAAGGATGAGGATGCTCTTTCTTTTTTCCACGCATTTACAACTTAGTGATCATTCCGTACATCCCATAAAGGCACAGCAGGCTCGTAAACAAATAATTGGCCTGCACGAGCAGCTTTGGTATCCTCGACTGATGTTTCAATACATAAAAGTAGAATATCGCCGCAATAAAGACCGGCGCGAGCCATCGCAGTTCAACAAACGAAATAATGATAAGCGCAAACACACACATCATCACCAACACGGCGGTGGGCACGAACAAATGTGCCGACCAACGTCGGCCTTTGAACCATGTGATCAGGAGATACAGCAAAATGATGGGCAACACCAACGCCAATTGGCGCCCCCCATAGATCACGATGTCAAGAAAATCCTTAAAAAACTCCTTGACGGTAAGTCCCGGATCGAAAAACAAGGCATCACCTACGGTACGCGGTAAGGCGTCCTGACCATGGGTTTTGAGATAGGTTTCGGTTTGCTTCCAATTGGGATGATTGTAATTGGGAATCTTTCCTTGATTTACCAACAATTGCGCGTAGTATTGGCGTTGTGCCCAGGTAACCTCAGTAGTTTCGGGTGGTAACTTCTTGTCGTACGACAGCGATCCGTTTTCGGAAAGCGAAGGTAGATTCAGCAAAACCAACACAACCGCTACGATCAAAGGCACCGATAACGTACGCAAGCGGGCTTTTTTCAACTTCAGTATAAGAAATAAGGCCAACACGATCACCGGTGCGAACACCAGGATCAATTCGCGTGTAAAAAAGGCGATGACAAATCCCAGACCCCACCAAAACAAGGATGCCTTTTCTGTACCTTCAAGGACACGGTGGGTTTCTACGAGGAAGATCACCAATCCGGCTACAAAGAGTGTATCGTTGGTACCGGCCATAAAATAGCCAACCGTACTAAAAAAGAACAGCAACAAGGCATAGAAATCGAGGTCTTTTATTTTTCTTATTCTGAAGAAATAAATCAATAACCCAAAAAACAGGAGGATATTGATTCCCCTGAGTGCAACAAATGGTTCGAACACT
This sequence comes from Bacteroidota bacterium, assembly GCA_039028655.1. Classification (GTDB taxonomy): domain Bacteria; phylum Bacteroidota; class Bacteroidia; order Flavobacteriales; family Flavobacteriaceae; genus Aureisphaera. The sequence continues at coordinate 2,981 of JBCCHR010000169.1, read as the reverse complement.
AAACTGAGCGGATAGGCCAGCATCATGTAAGGGAGTGATATTCCTTTCTCGATCGCGGCAGACCAACCGGAAGTACGAATGAGTTCCAGATCGGCAATAAACAGCGCCTCATCACCACCTCCCACTGGTTTTCCGAGGAAATAATAGAATGACAGCAACAGGTAGGCCAAGACAGCCACCCTCAGTAAATAGCTGATATATTTAGTCTTCATATTGTAAAATTACAGAGGTTACCTGCTCCGGATCCAATTCGTAAAACATGGGCAACCGTACCAAACGTTCAGTAAACTTGTCGCTATTGGGCAACTCCCTTCCGTCGTGTTTATCACGGTAATACGGACTGGAATGCAAACTGATATAATGGAATACGGCCGATATCTGATGATCCTTTAAATGCTTAATGAGAGCCGTTCGTTGTGCTGCCGAGTCACAGACCAGGTAAAACATATGTGCATTGTTGGTCCCATAGTCGGGAACGGTGGGCAATGCTATCCCGAGTCGTTCCGCCCAATCCGCAAGTCGGTCCCGATAGTGATCCCAGATTTCTTTTCGCCTTGCCTGAATTCGTTCGAGGTTTTCGATCTGAGCCCACAGAAAGGCTGCGTTGATCTCGGAAGGCAGAAATGACGAACCGGTGTCCACCCAATTGTACTTGTCTACTTCACCACGGAAGAACTGGGCGCGATTGGTTCCTTTTTCCCAGATGATCTCGGCCCGGGGTATAAATCGATCGTCGTTGATGGTGAGCATACCACCCTCGCCGGATATGATATTCTTGGTTTCGTGAAATGAAAAGGCTGCAAGGTGACCAATGGAACCAAGGGGCCGACCATTATAGTAGGAGTCGATGGCCTGAGCCGCGTCTTCGATCACGATCAAATCGTGCTTATGGGCCAGTGCCATGATGGCGTCCATGTCGCAGGCAACACCTGCATAGTGCACCGGAACGATCGCCTTGGTTTGAGGGGTGATCAATTCCTCGAGAGCATCGGCGTCTAAGTTGGGGTTGTCCTGGTAGGAATCGGCAAATACGATCCTGGCACCTTGCCTCACAAAGGCCACTGCTGTAGAGACGAAGGTGAAACTTGGGATAATTACCTCATCACCAGGTTGGATGTTGGCTAGCAGGGCACACATCTCAAGGGCGTCGGTACAGGAGGTGGTGAGCAACACTTTCTTAAACCCATAGTGTTGTTCAAAAAATTGCTGACACTGTTGTGTATAATCACCATTTCCGGATATCTTGAGACGTTGCACAGCATCTTCGATATAGGCAGTTTCTTTGCCGGTAAGATAGGGTTTGTTGAATGGTATCATTTCACAAATCTTGATGGGTTACCAACATAGAGTCCTTTCCTCTCCAAAGATCCGATCACCACCGTTCCACCACCGGTTTGCACGTGGGAAGCAATAGTAATATTATCGATCAGCACACTGCCAATTCCGATATTGCAGTGGGTTCCGATATCAACGAAACCGGCCACCGAAACCGATGGCGACAAGAAAGAGTGCGCTCCAACGCTCGAATCGTGGGCAATAGTACAGCCCACGTTCACCAGTACATTGGGTCCAATACGCACTTGTCTGTCCAGTACCGATCCTGGCAACAGGCAACTCCCCTTTCCTATCTGGGCCGTTGGATCGACGCTGCAGGAAGGATGTATCAATGTGGCAAAATCGTATTTCGTGCTTAGTCTTTCGAACAAGCTGGCTCGAAAATCAAAGTGTTTGTATCCAATGGCAATGATGAGCTCGTCGAAGAGACCTTCATCAAATTTGGCATCGATGAGGTCCAGAGCACCTAAAACAGGATGCCCTGCTACGATTTCACCAGGTTGCGCAAAGTCGTCGAAAAAACCGACTACCTCATGCGAATGCTTTGCGTGATGTGCGATGAGCTGTCCCAGGTCACCCGAACCTATGATGGCAAGTCGTTTCATCTTTCTTCAAGGTTTGTGAGTTCCATAACCGAGAACAGTGGTCTTCCCTTGGATTCCTTATACACTTTACCAATATAGAGCGCCGCGATCCCAATGAAAAACAACTGCAACCCCGTGGCCACGATCAAGGCACCTATGAGCGACGGCCAACCCGATTGAAAATCGATCAAATACAATTTCAGGAATACGATGGTCAATAGGGTGAGCACCCCGAGAAGGATGAAGAATACACCCATTTTTACGGCCAATTTCAATGGTAACTCCGAAAAATCGAATATGGCATTAAAAGCCAGTTCCATTTTTTTTCTGAAATTGAATTTACTCTTTCCGGCAAATCTTTTGCGTTGCTCGATCTCTATCACCGACTGCTTCATTCCGATATGCATAAAGATCCCCTCGATAAATCGATTTTGTTCGCGATATAGTAGAAATCGGTCTGCAAATGACCGATTAAACATTCGCATAACAGCCAATCCCTTCGGAATTTGCAGTCCGGTAAACTTCCTAAGTACGCTCCAAAATATCTTCGAAAATATTTTGTTCACAAAACTGTCCTTTTTCTCCCTTCGTACTCCGAATACCAGATCGTATCCCTTCTCCATTTCGTCAATAAATCTTGGGATCTCGACCGGAGGGTCCTGTAGATCCGGATCCATGTAAAGTAAAAGATCCCCGGAAGCATAGGTAATTCCCGCGGTGAGTGCGGCTTGCTTTCCATGATTATAGGAAAGTTCGATAAGTTTTAAACGGGTATTGGACCGGGCACTTTCTTTAATGAGTTCGACGGTTCGATCCCTACTTCCGTCGTCGATGAATACCACTTCGTAATCAACTTCCAGTTTTTTAAGTTCTTCGGAGACCTCCTTTATGAATTGCAGAATGACCTCTTCTTCATAATAAACGGGAATTACCAATGAAAGTTTCTTATCCAAAATTGGGGTGTTATATTAATTCTGTTAAGGTTGTTATTCGATATTCAGAGTCGGGGAAAACACCGTACCTATCAAGGTGCCTCACCAACATTCCCACCTCCAGGGCAGG
>JBCCHR010000168.1:0-6643 GCA_039028655.1 Bacteroidota bacterium | reverse complement strand
AGGGAGCTCACCACCTCGCCATCTTCGCCGCGAACGCCTTCGATGTCGGTGAGGACGACGAACTTCCGCGCGCGGAGGGCCTCGGCCACCTTGCTTTTCTTTCAGTAAAGACGCCCGTAGCAAAGGTCCCTGTGTGAGGTCGAAATGTGTGTGTAACAAATCTTCTATAACATCATCACGTTGGGGTCCTTGCTTTGCTGTCCTGGATACATCTTCAAAATGAAGGGCAATATCCAATTCATTCGGAGCCAACACTTTTTGTTGTAGCTCACCCAACTCGTTCATTACAAAAACGGTTCGCAACGCATCGTGTCGAGCCACCATACGTTGAAATGCCTGTTGAAGAGCGTCTATGTCCAATTTCCCTTTCACACGAAGTGCTCCCGCAATAACGTGGGCGCTTCCAAACCCCTCCAGCTGATGAGACAACCAAATTCTGTTTTGGGACGGGGTTGCCGGGTAAGTGTCTTGAACCTTCGCTTTTGGAATGCTCTGATAGTTTTGCAGACGGAAGTGTTTGGCCAGACCTTCAATAGTGGGATGCTTGTAAAAGTCTTTTACCGTTACCTGCTTCCCAAGCGCTCGGTACACCCGATTAATAATTTGTGTGATCATTAAACTATGTCCTCCCAACTCAAAGAAATGGTCCTTGATTCCAATTGGTGACATACCAAGGACTTCTTCCCAAATGGCCTTCAGTTTCCACTCGATTTCGGAGGTTGGCGCTTGGTACTGCTCGGACGTACTATGGATGGGAACCAGAGTTGGCAACGATTTCCTATCGATCTTGCCATTCAAGGTCATCGGAATCTCTTTCAACTCCTGAAAAAAGTTGGGAACCATGTAATCCGGAAGCTGCCCATGTAAGAACGCCCTCATTTGGTTAACGTCCAGAGGTTCTTCAGCAACAACATAAGCCACCAATACCTGAGTAGCTTGATGCTCTCGTACGACTACGACTGCTTGTGAAATTTCTTCGGAATACGCTCTGATCGCGTTTTCTACTTCTTCCAACTCGATCCTGTAACCCCGCAATTTCACCTGATTATCTTTTCTCCCGAGAAATTGAAGTGTGCCATCGACCGACCATTTTACCAGGTCACCGGTATTGTACATCACCGATCCATCATAAAAAGGATCCTCAACAAACATTTGAGCAGTGAGCTCGGGTCGATGCAGGTATCCTTTGGCGACACCATCTCCCGCGAGAAAGAGCGTACCCGCAACACCCACCGGACAGAGCTGTCCCCAGCGATCGAGCACATATCCCCGGGTACCTGCAATCGGACTTCCGATAGGCACGGATGTAAAGTTCGTGTGTGTAACGCGATAGCAAGTGCTATAGGTGGTATCTTCAGACGGGCCATACAAGTTCCTTAGTTCCAATGGCCATTGGAGGAGTAGTTTTGCTAAATCCAACGGGAGCGGCTCCCCAGCCAAGTTTATTGCGGTTACATGTCCCAGATCCATATTCTCTTCAAGTAGAGTTCGCATTGAGGATGGAACGGTGTTGAGCAATATGCTTTCGTCCCGTTGGATATATTGTGGTATGTCTAATGCATTTTTAAATAGTCGAATTGTCTTGCCTGTCGAAAGGGTAAAGAACATTTCGAAAATCGAAAGATCAAAACAGTGTGAGGTGGCAGCATAGATTGTTTCGAAGCTATTGAGATCAAATTCCGTTTTTGCCCACTCGATCAGGTGCACAGCATTCCGTTGTGTTATTGACACGCCTTTCGGTGCCCCGGTCGAGCCGGAAGTATAGATGATGTAGGCAATTTGGCTGCTAGTAATGGTTTCCCCGATATCGGTAATCTCGCCGGCCAGTTGTTTTTGACAGTCGATAATGATTTCGTCATTCACAACGAACTTGCAGCCGCTATCTTTTTCGATATAATCAATTCTTTCCTGAGGGTAGGCAACGTCTATCGGTACGTAAGCCGCTCCTGCTTTCAGGGTGGCTAGAATTCCAACGACCAACCATTGGTTTCGCTCTAACTTAACTCCAATCAGATCCCCCGCTTGTATTTCGTATCTACTTACAAGGTATTGCGCCAATTGCGATGACAATCTATCCAACTCAGCATAGGTAAGTGCGATCTCGTTATATAGAACGGCCACCTTTTCCGGGTTTTGTTGCACCTGCTCCTTGAAGAGATCAACCAAACTGCTGTCGGACACTTGCAGCTCGGTAGGATTAAAGGTGATTAGGAGTTGTTCTTTTTCTTCTTCGGAAATGAGAGGAACTGAAACAAGTTCAGTATCCAGCAGGCGATCCATGTCGCGCAGCCAATTTCGAAAATTTCCCAATAGGTGATTTATGGTAACCGAATCAGTAAAATTTTGATCAAACTGTGCTTTGATCTTTAGTGCTCCATCTTGTGACGTAATCGCAATCGAGAAAGGTGCGTCTGGCAGAGAAAAGGTACTGCCATACTGAAAACAGAAAGGAGCGTACGAACTAAGTGGTGGCAGTGCATCGTCCCAACCTTCTTTATTAGTATATTTATGGATATCCTGTACTTCCTGCTTGAGTTCCTGAAGACACGTTTTCAGCGTTTTACCATCAATAGAGGGTATCGTGGTAAGCGTAGGTCGGTCCTCACCAATAAGACGAGTGGTGCAGCAAAGCAGGTTTGCCTCCTCAAAATAACGCCTAAGGAGTATCGAGAAAACAGTGAGGAGCACGGTAAACTTTGGTAGCTCCTCTCCCGATGTCACTTTTTCAAAATACGCAAGCTCTCCCGCAGGAACGACTATTTCTTCGTCCCTGAAAGAAGCAGGTACAGTAAGGTCAAAGGGCACTACTCCTTTGATCTTACCGTACCAGTAATTTGTGATTATTTTACTGGTAACGGTTTTCACTCGTTAATCGTAATTAATTGGATGTTCTATACTGCCTTTTGAAGGTAGTAGGCGGGGATGATGGCAGTTAGATTTTGCTGCATCGAATCGATTCGTACAACAATTCGGTTGGTATTATGTACATCGATGATCTCACATTCCAGGCCACATAGCGATCCATAGGAAATGACGGTCTTGTCGCCCACCTCGTAGGCAGTTTCGTCTGTAGTAAGATTCTCGATGTCTTTGGCTCCAATTAGAATTTTGATGTTATTTATTTCGTCCTCTCGTACCCTTGCGTATTGGTTTCCGAAGCGAATATAGGCACATGCACCGTTCACAGACAATGCTTTATAAAAATCCAGGGATGAGTTGATGTAAACAAACACATACGAAGGAAACAAAGGCTGCTCAATGATCTTTTTTCGATCACTCCATCTCCGCATGGTCTTCACCAAAGGGAGGAAAGAAGTGATGGACATTTCCTGCAATGCCTCATGAACTCTCTTCTCGGAACGTGATTTAACATACAACACGTGCCATCCTATGGAATAGTTGGTGCTCACAATTTTTTTTTCGCTTTTGGTGGTTTAAGACAACAGCTTCGCTGTCTTGGGTCACATATCGAACTACGTGACGAAAGAAATAGCAATACCTAAAATTATTTGAATTGCGACTTGAATTTGAAATAAAGGACATAAAAAAAGTAAGGGGTACCCTTACCTTTTTTAATCTGATATGTTGTCCGAGAATTAGATAAAACCCTTTTCTTTTGCAATGGTAATGAGCTCTTTGTCGTCTGTTTTCTTTACATCGAACACTTCTTTTAGGTGTCGTTTGCGCTTCTCGATACCCGCGATCGACAGCGGAAGTAAGCTGGGAAGGTCCTTCATTTTGGTTCCGATGGAGAGCTCATAAAGCAATCTTCGATCGATATTATCCAATAAGAAATCGTTGGATACTTCGTTGCGAAGGAGTCGGATCACCGATTTGCTATAGTAGGGAGGATCAAATAGGACGTTTTTGATGGCCGTGACGATCTCGTCGGCTGTGATGTCGTTCTTGATCAGGAATCCATCCGGGTTGATACTCTTGAATATACTGTGAATGCGGTAGTTGTCATTGAACGTGGTCGAAATAATAATCTTGGTGTCTGGCATTAATTTATTCACGACGATTCCAAGATCTTCACCAGACAACAATTTACTGTCCTTAGAGGGAGGCAATCGAATATCGAGAAAGATCATGTCGAGACCATTTCTATTTGCTGCATCCTTTATTTTCTCATAGCCGGCATCGCAATCTTTTGCGGTGTCGATAAAAAACTTCACTTCCTTGTGTTCGTTACTCACTGCATCGAGCGCACTCTTATAGGCTTCCGAGATCAATGGGTGATCTTCGATCAATAATACTTTATAATTGGTTTTCATAACTTCTTTCTTATCGGAATGGTGACTGTCGTCTTCGTCCCCTGGTTGATCTCCGACGAAATATCAAAGGAGCCACCCAATTTGTTGGCTCTCGATCTCATGTTCTTCAGACCTATTCCTGTTTTTGTTTTTTGTGTTCTAAAGCCTACCCCATTGTCAATTATCGTTAAGATAAGATTTCCCTCTTGAATTGAAAAATCTACCAGCACCTGGTCTGCTTCAGCAAATTTGATGGTATTTTGCAAGGATTCCTGGATAATGCGATACAAATTCGCCTTGATGATCTCATCCACATTGTCCCACGAAATCGAACCGTCTTTGGTGAGACTATATTCGAATCCACCCACCTCGCTGCTATCTTTGAGAAGTTTGGTGATCAGGTTAAAAAAACTGATCCCTGAAGAATAACTTTCGTGGTTCTTCAATTCATGAGAAATGTCTCTTATCTCTTTTTCGATCACCTGCAACTCATCGATGAGCAAATGGTATTTCTCTGTGGCAGATTCACTCAAGGTTGGATTCAAAAACCCTAGCCCTACCCTCGCACCAAACAATTTCCCCAAGACCCCGTCGTGCAATTCTTCAGAAATTCGATTGCGTTCCTGCACCTTTCCTTCTTCCAGTTTGGCCTGTTGCTCCAGAGAAAGCAGATAAATCTGCTCGTTGGCCTTTTGCTGCTCCGTCTCAAACAATAGTTCTTTGCTCTTCGAGTATTGTCGATTGGCGAAATAAAGCAAAGAAAGAATCAAGATCACGCAAATGCTCACAGCAGAGATCAACAATTTTTGCTGCGACAATCGCTCGGCTTCCTCGATGTACTCATCCGTCTCCTGGTCGATGCGGGTGAACTTATTCCGGATCTTGCGCTCGATATTCTGCAAACTGTCATTCACATTGATGAATTCGTTCAGATAGGTATTCGAATTAACCTCATCGATTCCGGATAAAAATTTGAGCGAAGCAAGGTAATCCCTGTTGTTCTTACGCTCTCCTGCAGTGAATTTGGCCTCCTCAGCAAACAAAATTGCATTGGCGGTATCTTGCTTCCTCTTGTAATATTCGGCCAGGTGCAATTTGGTAAGTGCAATCCCAGCATAGTTGTTCAAACTGTCACGAATAAAGAGGGACTCGTTAAACTCGGCCAGCAAGTTCACGGTATCATTGTTCAGCATCCTGCTCAATGCCCGGTTGTCGATGAGCCGTGCATACAGATCGATGTTCTTAAATTTAAGGCTGTCTGTTTGCAGTGCCTGATTGAAATATTCGATGGCACGGTCATAGTTCTTTTGCAGGTGGTAGATCAAGCCTATATTATTCAAGCTGCCCTCGTAATAGGTCTTCTTGTCATCCAAATAGGCCAGGTAGCTCAACGCTTCCTGATTGTAGCGCAGTGCACGATCGTATTCTTCCAATTCCTTGTACAATATCGCCAGATGATTGTAAGACGTATAGAGCGACTTGTATTTGTTTACCCTTTTGTACTTGGAGATCGCCTGGGCGGTGAGTACCTCACTTCCCGTATAATCCTTAAGCCTTCCTTTGATAAAGGCCATATTGTACAACATTTTGCCACTGTAGTGGTCATTCCTAATAGCTCGATAATACCCCAGCGCACTTCGGTAATGCGCGTAGGCACTGTCGTAGATCTCGCGCTCGGTGTAAAATGCCCCGTAGTTCCAGTGCGCGTCAGCTATGCCCAAGGTATCTTTTATTTCTACGGAATAATTATAGGCTTCCAAATTGGTTTTCTTAAAGAGCACAGAGTCTTCCAATTTGTACGCCTGGTAGGCCACCTTTCGTAGATTCCTGATCTTGAGCGAATCGTCAAATCGTTCCTGATTCACATCATAGGCACGCCGTAGCGCTTCCTGACGATCACACAACTGCAGCCCATCATCATTGGACCTTCGAAGCCAATTGGTAAAATCGTCGTTGTAGGAAGCCACCATAGAGGTGTTATCACCACTACCGTCACCACAACCTGTAAAAAGGAGGATTGCAACAAGCAGGTAAGCAACTAAGCTTCTAATCTTCAGGGCTTTCTTCAAACAAAACAATTTTACACAAAGCTAAAAAAAAAGCCTGTGAAATGAATCATAGACTTTCTAAATACGATATATGGTTTCGACTATCCTTCTCGATCGTCGTCATGAGACGAATTGTCGTCATCGCCAGTAGCGTAAATATCGACTGCGGTGTTCTCGCTGTTCTCACTCACCATTTCCTGGGGCGTGCAAGAAGCGACAAACAATGATATTGCTAAGAACAGCATGGATTACCGTGCTGTGATCTCTGCCTGCGAAGTGAAGCCCTATGGATTTTAGAGACTGTTGAGTAAACTCTTTGGCAAGATACATGGCCGCATGCCT
>JBCCHR010000167.1:0-6718 GCA_039028655.1 Bacteroidota bacterium | reverse complement strand
GCGTTGAACGGGGCAGCGGAGAGACGTTCGAGGCGGTGGGCGCGCAGCTCAAACTGCGGGACTCCTGCAACGATGCGGTCGAGGATTGCCTCACGCTCATCGGCGGCGCTGCGTATCACCCCATCGACTGGTCCGGCGACATCGGCGAAGGCCAGTGTGAGTGCGATCGTTGCGGTCGAGCGCCGTCCGGCACGTACCGCATCGTCGTCTCCAGCTGCAACGGTGCGCACCAAGTGCGTAGCGGCCCGTTCGATCTTTAGTCACAGCTCGCCCAACCGCGCGGTTCGCCGCAGGACGCGAACGGCTCGAAGACCGGCGGGGTTCAGGTTTCGGCGGCATGTCTGGTACCAGAAGACACCATGAAGGTGATCGACCAGGGTGCCGACGACACGACCAACGCGGTCTCGATCCGCAAGTTCTTTGAAAAGACGGCGGGCGTGGCGACCACCGAGCAAACCGCAGACGCAACGATCATCCAGACCCGCCACCGGATCCCCGAGCAGGACCTGACCGAAGACCAGATTCTCGTCTACCAGGTGCCAATTCCCGAGCCCCTGCGATTTCTGGAACCGCGTGAAACCGAAACACGCAAGATGCACGCACTTGAAGAGTACGGATTGATGCACGTCAAACTGTACGAGGATATTTCACGGCACGGCCACATCGCCACCGCATATGCCTATCCCGTCAAGGTCCAGGACCGGTACGTGATGGACCCATCGCCCATACCGAAATTTGACAATCCCAAACTGGAAAGCGCCGCGATACAGTTGTTCGGCGCGGGTCGCGAGCAGCGCATCTATGCCATCCCGCCGCACACCCAGGTTACCAGCCTCGACTTCGACGATTACCCGTTCGAGCCAACGCGTGCCGAAAAATCCTGCGCATTATGCGGCGCAGATGACAGCTATCTGGACGAAGTGATCGTGGACGACGATGGCGGGCGCATGTTCGTCTGTTCCGACACCGATTATTGCCGCACGCGCCGGGCCGGCGGCCATATCGGCGAGATGGGCGCGCCGTTTGACGAGGAACCGGTATGAACGACTTCACGCTCAGGGCCCAGCAGGGCGACGACGCGGCAGCAATCACCGATCTGTTCAACCAACCCGGGGTGATCGACGGCACGTTACGCCTGCCGTTTACCGCGGAAGACGGGGTCGCGGAATGGCTGCAATCGATGGGAACCGACAAACGCATGATCGTGGCCGAACTCGACGGCCGTGCTGTCGGATTCGTCGTTCTCACCCGGTATGACGGCCGCATGGCGCATATTGGCGATCTTTTCATCGCCGTGCACGACGCTCATCAGGGCCAGGGCATCGGTACGGCACTGATGCAGGCCGCGGTGGATGTGGCAGACAAATGGATGGGCCTTGTCCGGCTGCAGCTCGAGGTGCTGGTCGACAATCCGGCGGTCAAACTTTACGAGCGTTTCGGCTTTCAGCGCGAGGGCCGGGCACGTGCGGGCACGCTGCGTGGCGGCGTTCTGGTCGATCACTTTTACATGGCCCGGCTGATGCCACCGCCGCCGCGCAGGCCCGAAGGCGATCAAGAGCGACGCTCAGATCATCATTGCACGATCTGCGATCAAAACCGGAAACGAGGCCAAGGCCCGTGCGGCATATACGGAGGTGGCCGGAATCGCTACCGGCAAACTGGCCGCCGAGGCCCTCTATTACCAGGCTTATTTCCAAAATAAGGACGGAGATCATGCCAATTCCAACGCGACCATACAGAAATTGGCCAAGGACTATTCTGGCTATAAATATTTTGGCGCGAAGGGCCTGGTGCTCATGGCCAAGAATTTCTACGCATTGGAAGACAGCTATCAGGCCACCTATATTTTGGAAAGTGTGATCCAGAATTTTACCGACTATCAGGATGTAGTGGAGGAGGCAAGATCGGAGCTCGGACTCATCAAAGCAGCTGCTTCCAGAACCAATTCGTCTGTCGAATCCGACCAGAACTAATTCATCATCAATCAATTCTTCAACAAATCAATTTGGTATGTCTGATACTTTTTCAGTAAAAAAAATCAACACCCTGTTCTTTCTAGTACTCAGGAGAAGCACACACATGTATGCGACCCAAAAATTTACAAAATGGGTGCTTTCGTTGTGCCTGGTGTGTTGCTCGTCCTTCGCAATCATGGCACAGGAGGAAGAAGACGGTCTTGGAACAGAGGTGGTTAATATCGTCAAGCCTTATACGCCTACCATTAGCGATGCCTTTAAAGTGAAGGAAACACCCACACTCAACGATTCCATCACCACGACCAAAAAGGAGGTGGACTATAGCATCTTTTCGGTGCCGGTGGCCTCGACGTTCACACCGTCCAAGGGAAGGGCAGAAACCGTAGAAAAGGCGCAACCCATCAAGTTGTACGACAACTACGCCACCTTGGGCTTTGGAAACTTCACCACCATCCTGGGCGAGTTGTACAGCAATTTTCAGATCAGTCGTACCGACAATGCCGGATTCTATTTCAAACACAATTCCTCCCAGGGAGGCATCGACGGTATCCTATTGGAAAATAAGTTCTACGACACCAGCCTCGATGGCGATTATACCAGCAGGCAACGCGACCTGTCTTACGGAGTAAACGCAGGTGTTGAGCATCAGATATTTCACTGGTATGGTCTCAACGATTTGTTCTTCACCGATACCACGGAGTTTTTCAGGACCATCGATCCCAAACAAACCTATTTCAGTGCGTATGTGGGAGGTAATCTGGCGTTGAAAGAATCGGTTTTTGAAGGAGGTAAGGCCAATTTGCGATTTACGGCAGATGGTTTTTCTTCTTCGGAAGTCAACTTCACTGCCCAACCGGAAGTGTTGCTGCCCTTATCCAAATTCAATCTCAAGATCACCGGCTCGTTGGACTATCTGAACGGGAAGTTTGAGCGGGATTATTTCAATCTGGGCGCACCTGTGGAATACGGTTTCCTGAATGCAGGTGTAACACCGGCCCTGGTCTATGTGGACGAGGATCTTACGCTTTCGCTGGGTGCCGCAGTAGTGTTGGGTGTGGATACCCAGGCAAGCGACACCAATTTCTATATTTATCCACAGGTAAATGGCTCCTATCGCTTGGTGGATGAACTGTTGATCGCCTATGGCGGACTCGAAGGCGGGCTGCATCAAAATACCTACTTCGATCTTAAAACTGGGAATCCATTCGTTTCACCCACTTTGCAGATCATGCCTACCAGCCAGGTGTATAATGTGTTTGGCGGACTCAAGGGAAAACTCTCGAATAGCGTGGGATATAATGTACGAGCATCGTATGGTAAGGAAGACGATAAGGCACTTTACCAGATCAATCCGTACAAAGGGCGATTGCCCGATCTGGAAGGTTACGAGCATGGGAATTCCTTCGGAATCGTGTACGACGATATCAACACCCTGGAGTTGTTTGGTGAGTTAAAAGTGGAGGTGAACGATGCCTTTAGCCTGGGCGTGAATGCCAGTATCCTGAGCTATAACACCACCAATCAACCACAGCCCTGGAACCTGCCCGAATTTACGTTGTCGGCCTTTTCCAACTTCAACATCACGGAAAAGATTTATGGAGGTGCCGCGCTCTTTTACGTGGGAGAACGAACCGACCTGTTCGGGGCCACTCAGATCGGACTTCCTACGGTGCCGGTGAACGTGGAGGTAACCCTCGATTCGTATGTGGATGCCAATGTGCATCTGGGCTACCGTGTGAGCGACCGCCTGTCGATTTTTGCTAAAGGAAGCAACTTGCTCAACAACTCTTATGAGAAATGGCTGTTCACTCCGGTTCAAGGAATTCAGGGGCTTTTAGGGGGTACTTATAAATTTGATTGGCAATAGACGCAACGTTTTCACTTTTGATTCATCTGCAGTATGCAAAAGCCTTTTATTTGTAGATCTCGCGACCAACCAGATGTATAAATGAAATTCTAAGACTAATTTTTTATAAAGTTTAGTATTTATGAAAAGCATCCCATTTAGCGGGATGCTTTTTTTTATATTTACTGAAAACCAACCCCTATGAAAAAACTCAGTTTTCTTTTCGTTTTGATATTGTTGACGTCCTGTGCAAAGGAATTCGAATCGGTCGACCTGCTCGTCCAAAATGGAAACATTTACACCGTAAATGACGGTTTTGAGAAGGCCGAAGCCTTTGTAGTGCGGGACGGACGAATTGTCGAGGTGGGAACTACAGCAGCGCTTCAGCAGAAATACATGCCCAAACAGATATTCGAAGCGGGTGGTCAAACGATCGTTCCAGGCCTCATTGATGCCCATGCACACCTGTACAATTTGGGCGCCAGTCTGCAGCAGGTTGAATTGGTGGGAACTACGAGCTATGTCGAAGTACTGGAACGGGTACAAGCCTTCCAGGATGAAAAGAACAGCGATTTTATCACCGGACGCGGATGGGACCAGAACGACTGGGAGGTAAAAGAGTTTCCCACCAAGAAAGAACTCGATTCCATGTTCCCCAATACTCCGGTAGCCCTCACTCGGATCGACGGCCATGCCATGATCGTGAACAGCAAGGCCCTTGAGATGGCCGGTATAACTTCAGCAACAAAAATGGAAGGAGGAGAAGTGATCCTGCTTGATGGGAAACCCAGCGGAATTCTGGTGGATACGCCCATGAGACTGGTGCGCCAGGCCATGCCGGAGGTCACCCGAAAATTTATGGAAAACGCCTTGCTGGATGCGACCCAAAAGTGCCTTGAATTAGGGCTTACCACCATCAACGAAGCCGGTGCGACAAGGGATGTGATCGAGATGATGGACAGCCTGCAACAAGTCGGAGAAATGAAATTGCGTGTATATGCCATGATCATCAATCACGAGCCTGATCTGGCCTACTATTTTGATAAGGGCATTGTAAAGACAGATTTTCTCAACGTACGGTCGGTAAAGATTTGGGGCGATGGTGCTCTGGGTTCAAGGGGAGCGGCCATGCGAGAGGAGTACAGCGATCAACCCGGCCATGTGGGTGCGATGATCGTGACCGAGGCCGAAATGGCAGCGCTCGCCAAGCGGATCGTCGATGCCGGCTACCAAATGAATACGCATGCCATTGGCGATTCGGCCAACATTTCAACGCTGCGGGTATACACAGAGGCGCTCAAGGACGTGCCCGACCCACGTTGGAAAGTGGAGCATGCCCAAATAGTAACTCCAGCCGATTTTGAGATGTTTTCTGAAAAGATCCTGCCATCGGTGCAACCCACGCACGCCACCAGCGACATGTACTGGGCCGAAGATCGGGTGGGACCCCATCGTATCAAGGGAGCCTACTCCTTCAAAACCTTGCTGGACAAATCGGGTATCGTGGCATTGGGCACGGATTTCCCTGTGGAGCGTGTCAATCCCATGCTTACGTTTTATGCAGCCGTGGCCAGAAAGGATCTCGACAATTACCCGGAGGGTGGTTTTAGAAAAGAGGAGGGCCTAAGCCGTGAGGAGACGCTTCGCGGAATGACCATTTGGGCGGCCTATTCTAATTTTGAGGAAAATGAGAAGGGCAGCATTGAAGCCGGAAAGCTGGCCGATTTTGTGGTCCTGAATACCGATATCATGACCTGCGAGGAGCAGGACATTCCCAAGACCCGGGTACTGGGCACCTATGTGGCGGGGGAGAAGGTGTATTAACGCGCCGGGAACATCAGGAATCCATCGTCCATCATTTCTTGCCCTCTTTTATCACATTGATCCGTTCGTCGAAGGCCGGATTATTAGTATGTTTTGCAAATTTCTCGGCGTATTCCAAAAAGAGATCCGATTCGTCCTGTTTACCTTCTTTGGATAGGAATTCCGCATAGAAGATGAGCCAATCGGTTGTGGCTATGGAATAGTTAACCTTTACACAATATTCATAGCATTCCTGTAATTTAAGTAGGCATTTATCTGATTCCCCAGACAGCGCATAATATAAGGAACGAACTCTTATGGAATCAGCAACACCTTCAGAGTCTCCAGTTATTTCATAAAGTGATTTAGCTTTGACATTAAGTAATAATGCAGTTTCAAAATTAAAATTTAATAACTCAATTTGCCCAATACTCAGTGTAGCATTAGCCTCGCCTAAATTGTCGTTTATTTCCCTGTAAATCTTTTGGGCTTCATTATATAATTCTGACGCCTTTGAAAGATTAAGCGTTTTTAACTCCAAGTCTCCCAATGATCTTATGGTGTTGGATGTACCAAGCCGGTCATCTACTTCAATAAAAATTTCCAATGCATCTTGATAAATATCTCTGGCCTGTTCAGAATCTTTAGTTATCGAGAAATAATATCCTAGTTCTTTTAAAGTGTTTGCCTCACCAATTCTTGCTTCAATATTCCTATAAATCTTTAAAGCACTAAGATATTTTTTTTCTGATTCCCCCAATCTATTCATTCTAATTAAGAGGTCACCAACAGATTTCAATGTATTTGCCTCACCAATTCTGGCGTCGGTCTCTTTAAATAGTCGCAGTGCGTCAATATAGTTGCTATTCGCCTCAACAAGTTCATCATTTCGCACTGCGATATTTCCGAGTGCTTGTAATGAATTGGCCTCTCCAATTTTCGCCTGCTTTTCACGAAAAATTTCCAGTGCGTCTTGGTGTTTTAATTTAGCTTCGTTCAAATCATCCATTCTAATCGCAAGATCGCCTAGCGCTTGGAGGGTATTCGCTTCCCCTATTTTTTCTTCTAGTTCTCTAAAAAGTGATAGGGCGTG
>JBCCHR010000166.1:0-6741 GCA_039028655.1 Bacteroidota bacterium | reverse complement strand
GCTTTTTCCGCGATAGTGCATATGTGGCACGACATAATGAATTTTAATGTCCCGATTGATCTCGTCGGCGACCGTTAGGCGCACGTTCTTTCCAAATGCAGGTATCGTAAAGTTAACGTTGGCCGGGGAGAGGGCATAAAATTCGCGGGTAGGCGGTTCGTCGTAAAAATAAAACCCGATCCTCGTCTGGTCCTTTTCTTCCTTCCCGGTGGCGGTGTAGTGCAGTTGCATGGTAAGCGTAGTGCCCTTGGGCAGGAAGACGCCGGCGTTCTCAGGAAAGAAAGTGGCTTCATCGGCTCCGCCGCCGAGCGCAATATAGTTATCTGTCCAGGGACGCGCCTCCCGATCGGTAATGGGGCTTTGTTTGTTTGTTTCGGTGTTGGTAAGCACCACGTGGTGCACTACCTTAGGGTTGCCAGGTTGTATCTCAACGCCCCGCAACCACTTGTCTTCGGTAAGATTGAGCGCGACTTTTTGATAGCGGTACGGGATGAGTTTGGAGGCCGGAATGGTCTCTTCTTTGAGCGTGACCACCAGGTCCGGTTCACCTTGCTCCCAATTGTCTTGTGTCTCAGGCAAGGCACGAAGGGGGTCGTCGCCCTCTCCCGGAGGTACTCCGGCCTCGATCCAACGTAGAATGGTCCTCGTTTGGCTATCGGTAAGGGCAAACGAATTTTTAAAGGCACCAATTTCGGGATCGGCTTTCCAGGGTGGCATGCGTTTGCTCACCAGCACTTCTTTGATCATGGCCGACCAACCGGCCACCGTGTTGTAATCGGTCATGGACCAGGGAGCTATGCCCCCGTCTCGATGGCATTGCACACAATGGTTGGCCAGGATGGGTGCTACATCGCGCGTGTAGGTGATGGTGTCATTTTTCTCCAATGCTGATCTTCTGGTTACTTTGCAGCCACGGGCCATTTGTTGTTTTTCCTTCGGAAGTGAGCCATCCAATATCGCGTCCAACGCGTCCCGAAGGTAGGTAGCTCCCAGGTAGTCTTTCTGCGATTCGTAGTCCAAACGATCGTTAATGGGGCCGCGGTACAAAACCTCCCTGGAAATGGGATGGAGGACAATGGCTTCGGCAGTGAGGGTGATGTCCAGGGCATCGGCCACCCATTGGCCCGAATCCACCAGGACCGGGACCTCAAATCCGAAATCGGATGCTTCTTTTGCGATCTTCGCCCGATCGTCCTGCAGATTGCTATTCAGCATAAAAAAAACAACGTTCCTCTTTGCATAGTCCTTTACAACGCTATTAAAATCCAGCAGGGCGTTGCGTACGATGGGGCAACCATTGCCTTGCACCCAGAGCACGATGGCATCGGCGTTATTGTAGTAGGAGAGACGATGAAAATCGCCTTCCGCATCGTAAAGCGCGTAATCGTTGGTACGACTGTCGGCGATGGGTTTGGGTGGGTTACAGCCCAAAATGGCCCAAAAAACGAGCAGTAATAGTAGGATGGAACGTAGGGACTTCATTGCCTACGAAAATAGTCAATTCTTCAGTGTAAAACATAAAAACCCACAGGCCTTTACAGGACCTGTGGGTTTTCTTCTAATCAAAACAAACTCCAACTCTAGTTCACATTACTCCTGAGTGTTTACCAGATCACTCTGGTTTCTAAATACCAGTTGGTCGTCGAAACTGTCCAGTAAAATAATGCTGTCTGTAGTTATTTTTCCAGCCAGGATCTCCTTCGAGAGCTGGTTGAGTACATCCCTTTGGATCACCCGCTTGACCGGACGGGCACCAAACTGAGGGTCGTAGCCCTTTTCGGCCAGGTATGCGATGGCTTCGTCGGTGGCGTCCATGGTAATGCCTTGTTTTAAAAGCATTTGGGTGACGCCTTTGAGTTGTAATCCTACGATCTGCGTAATGTCGTTTCGTGTCAAAGGTGTAAACATCAC
Source organism: Bacteroidota bacterium (assembly GCA_039028655.1). Lineage (GTDB taxonomy): Bacteria > Bacteroidota > Bacteroidia > Flavobacteriales > Flavobacteriaceae > Aureisphaera. The sequence continues at coordinate 4,830 of JBCCHR010000166.1, read as the reverse complement.
GATATCATCGATCCTGTTCAGAAATTCGGGTCGCACCGACTGTTTCAGCAACCCAAGTACCTCGACTTTGGCGGCTTCCATGGCCGATTCCGGATCTTTAAGGGTATCAAATTTCTCCTGGATCAGGGTGCTTCCCAAATTGCTCGTCATAATGATGACCGCATTTTTAAAGTCGGCCAATCGCCCCTTGTTATCGGTAAGCCTTCCCTCGTCCAGTACCTGCAAAAGGATGTTGAAGGTATCCGGATGTGCCTTCTCGATCTCGTCGAGCAATACAACCGAATAGGGCTTTCTCCTAACGGCTTCCGTGAGCTGTCCACCTTCGTCATACCCCACATATCCCGGAGGTGCACCGATCAATCGACTTACGCTGTGGCGTTCCTGGTACTCGCTCATATCGATACGAGTGATGGCATTGTCATCGTCGAACAAGTAGTTGGCGAGTGCCTTGGCCAGCTCGGTTTTCCCGATACCGGTGGTACCAAGGAAGAGGAAAGAGCCTATAGGTTTCCTTGCGTCCTGGAGTCCGGCCCGACTGCGCCGTATGGCATCGCTCACCGCTTGTATGGCTTCGTCTTGTCCTACCACCCGCTTGTGCAGTTCTTCTTCCAATCGCAACAGCTTTTCCCGGTCACTTTGAAGCATTTTGGCCACCGGAATACCGGTCCATTTGGCCACTACTTCGGCAATATCTTCATGGGTCACCTCTTCCTTGATCAGGCTGTTGCCGTTCTCATTTTCGGCCAATTCTTTTTCCAGTTCGCTCAATGCTTCCTGGGCTTCTTTGATCTTTCCGTAACGGATCTCTGCTACTTTTCCAAAATCACCGTCCCGCTCGGCGCGTTCGGCTTCCAACTTGTATTCCTCAATAGACTTTTTCCAGTTTTGGATGGCGTCCACGACTTCTTTTTCACTTTGCCATTTGGCGTTGATCTCGTTGCGTTCCTCTTTCAGGTTGGCAAGTTCCGATCGCAGTGATTTAAGCTTTACTTCGTCTTTCTCGCGTTTGATGGCCTCTATTTCAATCTCCAATTGCATGATCTTTCGATCCAAAACGTCCAGTTCTTCCGGTTTGGAGTTAATTTCCATACGCAATTTTGAAGCCGCTTCGTCCATAAGGTCGATGGCCTTGTCTGGCAGGAACCTACTGGTGATATATCGCTGCGACAATTCTACGGCTGCGATAATGGCATCGTCTTTAATACGCACCTTGTGATGGGTCTCATACTTCTCCTTGATACCTCGCAGGATCGAGATCGCGCTTTCGGTATCGGGCTCGTCCACCACTACTTTTTGGAAACGACGCTCTAATGCTTTATCCTTTTCAAAATACTTTTGGTACTCGTCCAACGTGGTCGCTCCAATGGCTCGAAGTTCGCCACGAGCCAGTGCGGGTTTTAGGATGTTTGCGGCATCCATTGCTCCCTGGCCTCCTCCTGCGCCCACCAAAGTGTGGATCTCGTCGATGAAGAGGACGATATCACCGTCGCTGGAAGTCACTTCTTTGATCACCGCTTTTAAACGCTCTTCGAATTCCCCTTTGAATTTGGCCCCCGCGATGAGGGCGCCCATATCCAGGGAGAAAACGATCTTCGATTTCAGGTTTTCCGGAACATCTCCGTCTACAATTCGGTGCGCCAGGCCTTCGGCTATGGCAGTCTTTCCGGTTCCGGGCTCTCCAACCAACATGGGGTTGTTCTTGGTACGCCGGGTGAGGATCTGTAGGATGCGACGTATTTCCTCATCTCGTCCAATTACCGGATCCAATTTTCCGGAACTGGCCAATTCGTTGAGGTTGCGTGCATATTTCCCCAGGGCGTTGTAAGTGTCTTCCGCGCTCTGAGAGGTCACGCGGTCGCCCTTTCGCAATTCTTCGATAGCCGCTTTGAGTCCCTTTTCGGTAACACCCTGGTCTTTCAGTGCCTGCCCGATCTCACTTTTCGATTTGAAGATGGCCCACAAAAGGTGTTCGATACTCACGTATTCGTCGTTCATCTTTTTGGCGATCAGGCTGGCTTCGTTGATGGCTTTGCCGGCTTCACGAGAAAGCATCAGGTCGCCACCACTTACTTTTGCAAGGCTTTCTAATTGCTTGTTTAATACTTGCTGAAGCAAATCGACGTTCACATTCAGCTTTTTGAGCAAGAACGGCGTTACGTTCTCATCCACTTCAAAAATGGCTTTTAGGAGGTGCTCATTCTCGATCTGCTGATGCCCGTAACCTTGCGCCAATTGCTGTGCCTGCTGAATGGCTTCCTGCGATTTAATCGTATAGTTGTTAAAATTCATAGTCTCTTTTTTATGGTTCCCGTGCTCCAACACTCCGATCTTTCTCAAACGGAATACCAATTCGATCTGAGCCGTTTATTTCAAATAGCGCGCCAGATTGGGATTCCGTCAAAATGGCTCATTTCTGGGCGGATGGTGCGACATTTTGACCGTAGTTTGTAATGTTTTGCCTGAAATTGGGACTATATTTGCCGTTAGAATAAAAAACTATGGGACTATTGAATTGGTTCGGATCGAAGAATTCCGAAGAAAAAGAAGAAACGCAACAAATACCTTGGCTTAGGCTGCACCGATTGGAACAATTGGATGAGATCGTCGAGGAGTCGAAAACCCAACCAGTGGCAATTTTCAAGCATTCCACACGCTGCGGAATCAGTAGGATGGTGCTCCGACAGTTTGAGAGTGGTTACCAGCTCGATCCCGACTCCATGAAACTGTATTTTCTCGATCTGTTGAGCTATCGTGACGTTTCGGACGAAGTTGGTTTTAAGTTCCAGGTATTGCATCAAAGTCCGCAACTGTTGATCATCAAGGATGGGGTGGCCGTGGCGCATGCCTCACATCACGGCATTAGAGCTGGCGATCTGCAACAGTTTGTATAAAAAAACTCCCCCGAGGGGGAGCTTATCTTATCGTATTGAATTTTCGCTGAGAATGGTCTTCAATCGGGCCTTGATCTCCTCTCCGGCGTCATAGACCATCTGTTCGTTAGATGGGAAGGGCACGAAATCGAACTCCAGGAAATCCAGATCCTCCTCCGTAAGGGCACGTTCATCACCCCTGAATTTGGCAAATTTATTTTCAAAAATGAACTCGGTAGCCAATGGATGGCTGTTGATCTCACGGTTTCGTATTAGGTCGAGATAGCGCACATCCGCGCCCACGGCCACTTGTTTGGTTTGGGTGGTATACATCACCCTGGCCGTAACGATCTTGTAAACATCGGTCTTGATGTCGTTGCCCAAACTGTCCTTCTTCACATTTCCATTGCGATCATACACATATTCCCAACCGTCTTTGATCCTTTTTTCTCTTCGGAATTCTTTTTCTGAAATACGCTCCGGCGAAACGAGGATCTGTTCAAAATCCAGGGTGATTCCAAAATTATAGGTGATTCCGTTTTCGCGGTTCACATGGTACTCGGTCCAAAAATCGTCCAAACCGTAGGTGTTGAAATCCAACAGTTCAAGTTGCAATCGTCCGGGAATGAAATGCCCACTGCGATTGTTGATCTCGACCTTTACAAAATCGGTTCCCTGAAAACGTGCCTCCTGCAGCAGATTGTTCAGGTTGCTGTAATTGGATTTTACATCACGCAACTCTTCCAAACGCTCATACGCCAGACGGGCATCTGGGATCGTATTATTGGATAGCAGCGAATTAGCTTCGGTGTACAGGTCGTCTGCAAATCGATTCCTGGCGGCGATCATCTTGTCGCTGTAGTCGGCGATCTTGATCTTAGCGTTTCTTCCCAAGGGTACACTATAGTAGGGGAGAATTGGTCGCAAGAGATCCTGTCGACCTTCCAGGTCGCGGTATAGATAAAAGATCTCTCTGGACGCTCCCGGGGTAAGATCTTTGGTTAAGAAGTTGATGCGTCGTTTGTCACGATCGACGGCCTTTTTGTATGCGTCTTCCAACAAGATAACGTGGTCGCCACTCTTCTTGGACGTGTTATCCTTGGACAGTTTTTTGACCGCTAGTCGTATGGCCTCGTCGTAGTTTCCACTGGCCAGGAATTTCTGGTTGCGTTTTACGCTATTGCAACTCGCGAGCAATAGCACGGCGACTGTAAAAAGTAAGGTTGCTCTCATAACGAAATACATTGGTTATGGTATACCAAATACAATTGTGATGCCAAAATCATAAGGTTCTGGCGGGCAGCACTTTGCCGCTACAATCTCCAAAACCAATTCGAACCGCATCATTCTGACAATAACCACGCAGTATGACCGTGTCGTGATCGTTGATGAATTTTCGTTCGGTACCATCGGAAAGTTTGATGGGGTTTTGACCGCGCCAGGTAAGTTCCAGCATGGAGCCAAAGCTGTCCTTGGTGGGTCCCGAAATGGTTCCACTTCCCATCATATCGCCACTGCGCACATTACAGCCGTTAGAGGTGTGGTGTGCCAACTGCTGGGCCATGGACCAATACATATACTTGAAATTACTTCGGCAGACGACGTTCTCTTCGCCGCCTTCAGGTTGAATTATGGCTTCCAAATGGATATCGAAGTTCTTCGGCCCGGTTTGCTTTAGGTAGGGCAGGGGTTCGGGATCTTGCTTGGGGCCATCCACACGGAAAGACTCCAGGGCATCCAGAGTGACGATCCATGGCGAAATGGTCGATGCAAAACTTTTCCCTAAAAAAGGTCCTAATGGGACATATTCCCAAGCCTGAATATCGCGCGCACTCCAATCGTTGAACAACACCAATCCGAATATATAGTCTTCGGCTTCTTCGGTGTTCACGTGTTTGCCCAGCTTATTTGCCGCTGTGGTGATGAAAGCCATTTCCAATTCCATGTCGAGCAACTTGCT
>JBCCHR010000165.1:0-6792 GCA_039028655.1 Bacteroidota bacterium | reverse complement strand
CCGCAATTCTGTGAGCGGATCCACCCTGCAGGAAGTAGCGGCCAGTCAGAACGTAACCGTGCAATCGGCCAACGCAGTGACGCGCTCGGCCCCAACGCTGCCCGAAGCTGGATCAGAGCCTGTGGTAGTAGGTGCAGCATTTGGTAAGGAAATTGGCGAAATGACCGGCTTGATCGATGGTGAGAACGGTGTTTTCATGGTACAGGTGATCAACATCATCAAGGCACCGGATCTGGAAAATTATAACAATTACTCGAACCAGCTGCAACAAAGTTCGAATGGTGTGATTGGTAACAGTGTTTTCCAGGCGCTTAAGAAAGCAGCCGATATCGAAGACAATCGAGCCGACTTCTACTAGGCTGCGAACAAACGAATATAAGATCCTCCAAGGCCAGACCTTGGGGGATTTTTTTTATAGCAGCATTTTTGCCCACGGAATCACCGTGTGGTATCCTTTTTCTCTGAAGTAGTCCATAGCGGCAGCATCGCCACTTGCCAGGACAAAATCACCTCCCCAGGCTCCCAGACTTTTTACCAACCCAGGATAATCGGGAAAGCGCGTTTCTTTCACCGTTGGCATGTCCAACAATTGAGCGATGCGTTGTTCGTGCTCGGTAAGTAAAGTGCGAAGCTGATCCAGAGAAACGCAATTGGCAACTTCCTGGGACAATTCCGAGATTCGTTCCAGCGTGGACGAACGTCGGTTTGACATCGCCCGATAGCGTTCTATCCCAAGCTTACTGTCTTGTTTTTTGTTGAGGTGAACAAAGAACAACTGGTCGGTAAAATCCCAATCGAGCGCTATCGACTTGATCTCTGGCCCCATTTCGGATCGTTGGTAGAGCAGGGGTGTTTGACTTTGGGCCGCGGCAATATCGTAGCCACTGCCCCCAAAACTCCGTTCCAACAACTCGAAGGGATCGCATTGTGCCCATTGAGCTATGTTATTGATAAGGGTTGAGGAACTGCCCAGGCCCCATTCATTTGGAAAATCCATTTGGGTTGTCACTTGATACCCGGCTATCTTTTTCAAAAAATTCGGTTGAATGGCGTTGGCTGTATGCAGGATGTTGAACAAGGTTTTAGCCACTGTCTTATCGGTGGTTTCAAGCACAATTAATTCCGAAGAAAAAATAACCGTAAACCAACAATCACCTTTGTCATTCAAACTAGCCCATTGCAGCTTACCGGACGAAGTAGGCTCCACCACAAGGGATTGTCCATACCGCGTAGGCACGGCAAGTGCGAAAGCCCCGTCGAGCACCACGTATTCTCCGGTGAGTAATAATTTGCCATTGCTGTAAAATTCCTGTTTCACAAGGCCTTGTTCTGGATCGTTTGGCGTCGCGGTCATGGATTCCTAAGTTCGCAAGGAGGTCACGTAATCGACCACCGAACTGTGGGTTACCGTACGCTCGTTAAAATGCTGAATGGTTCTTTCTTTCTCTTCTGAAGTGGCTTCCAGCTGGTTGAGGATGTTCATCAGGTGCATTTTCATATGCCCTTTTTGGATTCCCGTAGTTACCAATGAGCGCACTGCCGCAAAATTCTGCGCCAGCCCTGCAACGGCGACGATCTTCATGAGTTGGCGAGCATCCGGGTTTTGAAGGATGCGTAGCACCAATTGAACCAGTGGGTGCAATCTCGTGAGCCCTCCAACGGTACCTAGTGCCAGGGGGAGTTCTATCCAGAACTTAAATTCGTCGTTTTCGATAGTGGCGTGCGTGAGGCTTCGATAACGTCCGTCCCGAGCGGCATAGGCATGCACGCCGGCTTCTATCGCACGAAAATCGTTTCCCGTAGCCAGGATCACAGCGTCGACACCATTCATAATACCTTTGTTGTGGGTTACCGCGCGTCGTGGCTCGGCATGGGCGATCTCAATGGCTCTCACGAACTTTTGGGCAAAGTGCTCACCGCTGTGTCCATTGTGCGCCAGCTGGGCTACCGGACAGCGTACTTCGGCACGAACCAGGCATTCCGGCACATAATTGGACAGGATGCTCATGACAACCTCAGGGAGTTCTTCGCTTTGCTGAAACAGGGGGTGCTTTAGGGATTCCGCTTCGAAGGTTTTGGCCATGGCTTCCAAGCAACTGTTGATAAAGTTGGCCCCCATGGCATCCAGGGTTTCAAAAGTGGCGTGCAATTGGTAGTGGCCTTTTATTTCTTCGGAAGGGGGAATGAGGGCAAGGTCGATGAGTCCGCCGCCTCGTTTCTTCATGTTTTTCTGAATACCATCGATACTTTGAAGTAGTTTCGGCTTTACTTCAGCAAAAAAAGAAAGCATATGCTGTTCGTCCCCATAGTAATTGATATGTACCTGACCGTTCTTTACCGTGGAGATCACTTCAGCATGAAAACCACCGCGATCCAACCAGAACTTGGCGGCATTGCTGGCCGCTGCAACTACCGAACTTTCCTCGATCACCATTGGAATCGCCAACAATTGCTCATTGATGAGAAAGTTGGGTGCAATGCCCATGGGAAGGTAATAATTGGTGAGGGTATTCTCTATGAAATCGTCGTGACGTCTTTGCAATTGCGGATCGTCGTTCCAATAGGAGGTAAGGGTGGCACAAGCCTCGGCGTCATGGTCCAGATAGTTTTCCAATAACCATTGTATCTTTTCTTCCTTGGTTTTTTTTGAAAATCCGGTAACGGGGCTTGCCATAAGGTGTTTTTATTGGTGCAAAGATAGCGTTCTTCCCGAAATAGCCCGCTAGGCTTCGAACCGCATCAAAAGTGTTGAACAGGCGCTTGCCCAATCCGGGGTCGGTGCCAGGGTACAATCGAGCGTTTTTGTTGGTATTTTGGGATTTAAAAAGGCCAGCTGAAGAATCTCTAATAATTGGCTCAAGTTGCTAACAAATTGGTGGTATTTAACAGAAAAACCACCGAATTTTGATGAAAATTTAGTAAACTTGGCGTAACAAAAATCTAATAATTTGAAAAGATTACGTTCTCTGGCTGTACTGTCGTTTTTTATTGCGACTTTTTCTACGGGTACGGCACAGCAAAAAGACTTTACACTAGAAGAGATATTGGGTGGTGAATTCCGTACACAGCGGCTGGACGTATTGCGTTCGCTAAAGAATGGAAAGGAGTATGCGGTGCTCAATTATAACCGGGCACAACGGGCCTCGACCGTGGATGTATACGATTACAAAAGCGGTGAAAAGGTGCGCACGTTGGTGAACAGCAGTGAGCTCGATGACGTTCCCTACATTATTTCATACAGCTTTAATGCCGACGAGTCCAAAATGCTTATTGCGAGCCAATTGAAGCAAGTATTCAGGCGTTCTTCTTTGGGGACCTATTACGTGTACGACTTGAAAACCAAGAAGCTTACATTGCTTTCGGAAAACAAAGTACAGGAACCTACGTTTAGTCCCGATGGGAGCAAGGTAGGGTTTGGATACAACAACAATTTGTACTATAAAGACCTTTCCAATGGGGCCGTGGTACAGGTTGCCACCGATGGAGTGAAGAATGAGATCATCAATGGGATCACCGATTGGGTATATGAAGAGGAATTCGGATTTGTACGGGCGTTCGACTGGAGCAAGGATGGGAATTACATGGCCTACATCCGATTTGACGAAAAGGAAGTACCTGAGTTTTCCATGGATGTTTACGGAAAGGATCTGTACCAGACTCAAACCGTTTTCAAGTACCCAAAAGCCGGTGAAGCCAATGCGAAGGTATCATTACATGTATACAACCTGAACAACAAAAGCACCAGCACTGTGGATGTTTCGGAGTACAACAGCTATTACATCCCACGATTGAAGTGGACCAACGATCCCAACGTCCTGAGTGTTCAGCTTACCAACAGACATCAAAACCAATTGGATCTGGTATTTGTGAATGCGTCCGACAACAGCACCCAGCTCGTTCATAGCGAAAAAGACGATGCCTATGTGGATGTGACCGACGACCTCACCTTCCTGAATGACAATAGTTTTATCTGGACCAGTGAAAAAGATGGTTGGAACCATATCTATCATTACAGCAAGACCGGAGAATTGATCAACCAGGTGACCAAGGGAGATTGGGAAGTAACCAACTTCTATGGATTTGACCCGAAGACAAGCCGTGTCTACTACCAGAGCAGCGAGCGCAGCAGCATTAATCGGGATGTCTACTCGATTACCAACACTGGCAAGAATAAAGTGCGATTGAGTCAGAATACCGGTAGCAACAGTGCCTCTTTTAGTGCCGATTATACGTATTTTATCAATACGTTTTCCAATACCCAGACTCCTTATGTGTTTACCCTACACGAAGCCTTATCCGGGAAAATGGTGAGAGAGATCAAGAATAACAGCACGCTAAAAGCCTCGTTGGATGGTTATGCTATGTCGCCTAAGGAATTTTCAACTATTATCGTGAATGGTCATGAGTTGAACATGTACACGATCAAGCCAAAGGACTTCGACCCCAACAAGAAATATCCGGTATTGATGTACCAGTACTCAGGTCCCGGGTCGCAACAGGTGGCCGATCGTTGGAACGGTTCTAACGATTATTGGCACCAGATGCTGGCACAGCAAGGCATCATGGTGGTATGTGTAGACGGTCGCGGTACCGGTCTCAAGGGACGTGATTTCAAGAAAATGACCCAAAAGGAGCTCGGAAAATATGAGGTGGAAGATCAAATAAGTGCCGCAAAGAAACTGGGCGAACTACCGTATGTGGATGCCGATCGCATCGGGATCTGGGGATGGAGCTACGGCGGATTTATGTCGAGCAATTGCCTCTTCCAGGGTGCCGATACCTTCTCTATGGCCATTGCAGTGGCACCTGTGAGCAGTTGGCGATTCTATGATACTATCTATACAGAACGCTATATGCAAACCCCACAGGAGAATCCGGGAGGTTACGACAATAACTCTCCCATTACCCATGTGGACAAGTTGCAGGGAGACTTCCTGCTGGTGCATGGCAGTGCCGACGACAATGTGCATGCCCAAAATACATGGCGACTTGTAGAAGCGCTGGTGCAGGCCAACAAAGACTTCGATTGGCTGGTGTACCCGGATAAGAATCATGGGATTTTTGGAGGCAATACACGACTTCACCTATACAGCAAAATGACCAGGTTTGTGAAGGAATCTCTGGGTGAGCCTGTCACAACCCTTCAGCAGGTCAAAAACTAAACTAACCAATTACTAAAATAAATTTCTAGATATGTCGACTACAGTAAACAATCAAAAAGAGCTCTTTGGACATCCCGTAGGACTCTATGTTCTATTTTTTACAGAGATGTGGGAGCGATTCTCCTACTATGGAATGAGAGCGATTCTCGTTTTATACCTGGTAGCAGAGACCGCAGGAGATAATGCCGGATTGGGTTGGTCGAACGGTGAAGCACTGGCTTTATATGGCTGGTATACGATGTTGGTGTATGTAGCCTCAATACCAGGAGGTATCATTGCCGATAAACTACTGGGACAACGAAAATCAGTACTGCTGGGAGGAATCTTACTAGTGATGGGTCACAGTATTTTGGCAGTGGAAGAGATGTGGGCCTTTTACAGTGGTCTGGGTCTTATCATAGCGGGTGTTGGAATGTTGAAGCCTAACATTTCGACCATGGTAGGTGGCTTGTACAAGCAAGGCGACATTCGCAGAGATAAAGGTTTTACGATATTTTACATTGGGATCAACATTGGAGCGTTCTTATCCAGTTTGATCGTAGGATATGTAGGGGAGGTCCATGGCTGGCACTACGGATTCGGATTGGCCGGTATTGGAATGGCCTTAGGGCTCATTCAATACGTGGTAGGACAGAAACATCTGAAACACGTGGGGAATTATATTGGAACTTCTGCTGTGGCCGAAGAGAAAGAAGCTGCCAAGAGACCACTCACCAAGATCGAAAAAGATCGAATTGTGGTACTGTTCATTTCATTCCTGCTTGTGATCGTTTTCTGGGGAGCCTTTGAGCAAGCCGGAGGACTCATGAATATTTATGCAAAGGAAAATACCAATCGAATGTTATTGGGCTGGGAAGTTCCGGCATCCTGGTTCCAGTCGTTGAATGCGATGTTCATCATATTCCTCGGAACTTCGGTGGCGCTATACTGGGCGAACCGTAAGTTGAAAGGGAAATTATCTACCTCACTTTTTAAGATGATCATTGGATTGATCATTATGGGTACCGGATTTTTCTTTATGTCGGCCGCATCATCTCAATTTGAAAGTACTGGTTCTTCTGCTATGTACTGGTTGGTTTTGGCCTATTTGTTCCATACGGTTGGAGAACTTTGTATCTCTCCGGTGGCACTTTCGTATATCACCAAGTTAGCACCCATTAAGTATGCGTCTATCATGATGGGGGTTTATTTTGCCATGACCGGATTCGGTAACAAACTGGCAGGATTGCTGGGTGAGGCTTCAGAAAAATTAGGTGAATTCACCATCTTTACCGGAATTGCAGGATTTTGTGTTGTTTTCGGATTGATCGTCCTCGCGTTCAGAAAGAAACTGGAAAGTTTAACCCACGGCGCCGAAGATGATGAAAGAGACCTGAGGCACGAAGAGGCGGAAGGATTCGAACTAGCCGACAATAACTAACGTAACATACATTCATTAAAGCCTTATAGACTGCTATAGGGCTTTTCTGTTTTCAAACAACTAAACTAAATCCTTAATTATGAATAGCGATAACGAAAACTTCTTCGAAAATAAAGTTTTAGGACACCCGGCTGGGTTGTTCGTACTGTTTTTTACTGAAATGTGGGAGCGTTTTTCCTACTACGGAATGCGTGCGATATTGGTAATTTT
>JBCCHR010000164.1:0-6793 GCA_039028655.1 Bacteroidota bacterium | reverse complement strand
CCCCTCGATATTCAGGTGCAGGTTTTTACGGTTACCGGAAAGATCGTACGCACCATAAACAGGACGATCATGACCGAAGGAGGTCAATCTCGAGACATCGTTTGGGATGGTCGGGATGATTTCGGAGAAAGAATCGGAAAAGGGGTCTATGTATACAAGCTTACAGTGAAATCTACGTTAACTAACCAACAAGTTGAAAAATTTGAAAAACTGGTAATCCTTTAAAAATTAAAAGTATATTTGTCCAAAATTTAACACCACATGAAGAAAATTTTTATTCCAATTTTATTGGCTCTAGTTTGTTTTAAAGCCACAGCTCAAGAATCAAATAGAGTAATTACGACCGGTGTCCCATTTTTACTAATTGCTGCCGATGCCCGCTCAGGAGGAATGGGTGATATAGGTGTTGCAACCTCGGCAGACGCTTTTTCACAACAGTGGAATCCAGCAAAGTATGCTTTTGCGATCTCGAAACAAGGAGTTGGTATTACCTATACTCCGTACTTGAGTAACCTTGTAAACGATATTTTCTTAGGAAACCTTACATATTACAACCGAATCAACGAACGAAGTGCCGTAGCTGCCAGCTTCAGATACTTTAGTTTAGGAGATATCGAGTTGCGAGATACATTCGACCAGGAACCGCTTATCCAAAGCCCTAACGAATTTACTTTCGATGTTTCTTATGCCCTGCGACTAAGCGATCGATTCTCGATGGCTGTTGCCGGACGTTATCTGCGTTCCGATCTACGAATCCAGGCCTCTAATGAAGATGCCACAGCCGCCGGATCTTTTGCGGTGGATGTAGCTGGGTACTACCAAAGTGAGGAAATCGCCTACAACGACTTCGACGGTCGCTGGCGAGCTGGTTTCAACATTTCGAACGTAGGTCCAAAGATCAGCTATGATGATGTTGGACAAGAAAACTTCTTGCCTACCAACCTTGGCGTTGGTGGTGGATTCGATTTTATCTTCGACCAGTACAACAAAGTAGGTGTGAATGCAGAGATCAACAAACTGTTGGTTCCAACCCCACCGGATCCCGATCTTAACGGAGATGGTGAAGTTACTGCGGATGAGCAGTCTCAGGCCATTGAGGATTATCAGAATATCAACTTTTTCTCCGGGATCTTTCAATCCTTCGGGGATGCTCCTGATGGATTCAGCGAAGAGCTGAAAGAATTTACCTGGGCTTTAGGAGCCGAGTACTGGTATCAGGATGTATTTGCTTTCAGAACTGGATACTTCAATGAGAGCGACGAGAAAGGTTCTCGTAAATTCCTCTCCTTAGGTGCCGGTTTCAGATACACTGCGATCAACATCGACATTTCTTACTTGTTCTCCACTTCGCAAGTTCGTAGTCCGCTGGAAGGAACACTTCGTTTTGGACTTACCTTCAACTTTGGAGACGAGTACGACGAATACTAGACATGGGCAGGAAAGTTAAAATAGAAGCAGAACTTGAAGTATTTGATTCTGTTTCTGATCTTTCCCCAGTCATTCAAGAAGTAATGCATAAGGCGCATGAAGCACGTGAAAGTGCTTATGCGCCTTATTCACTTTTTAGGGTGGGTGCCGCCATTGCTTTGGAATCCGGTGTGATCGTTACCGGCAATAATCAGGAGAATGCGGCCTTTCCTTCCGGACTTTGTGCAGAGCGGGTTGCAGCCTTTTACGCAGGTGCCAACTACCCTGGTGAGGCGTTCAAGGCCATTGCGATCACTGCGCGTTCTGAGAAACATCAAACCACTACGCCCATTCCTCCTTGTGGAGCCTGCCGTCAGGCGCTGGCCGAATACGAAGTGAACCAGAAAACCCCCATCCCGGTCTATTTTATGGGTGCTTCCGGTGAGGTGGTCAAAGCCCAATCGGTCAAGGATCTTTTACCGCTCATTTTTGACAGTTCCTACCTGTAATTCAGAAATCACAAAACCGACAACGTTTTCGTTCCCATTTTAAGAAATTGAGGTTTTTTTGGTAGATAAGAATATAGTATTTTTGTCTTTCGTCATTTTTATGCTGAAGTATACACGCATTTTATTACAATTCTATAAATGAAGAAAATAACCAAACAGACCTATCTCCAATGGTACGAAGACATGCTCTTCTGGAGAAAGTTTGAGGATAAGCTGGCCCAGGTATATATCAAACAAAAAGTACGAGGGTTCTTGCATTTGTACAACGGACAGGAAGCCGTTCTGGCAGGAGCACTGCATGCCATGGAGCTGGGCAAGGATAAAATGATCACCGCCTACCGGAATCACGTGCAACCCATTGGCATGGGTGTAGATCCAAAAAAGGTAATGGCTGAACTCTACGGAAAGGCAACCGGTACCTCACAAGGTTTGGGAGGTTCCATGCACATTTTTTCCAAGGAGCACGGTTTTTATGGCGGTCACGGGATCGTTGGTGGGCAAATACCACTGGGTGCCGGAATCGCCTTTGGCGATAAATATGCCGGTCGGGATGGCGTAACGCTCACCTTTATGGGAGATGGTGCCGTACGACAAGGATCGCTGCACGAAGCGTTCAACCTGGCAATGCTTTGGAACTTGCCGGTCGTATTTTGTTGTGAGAACAATGGATATGCCATGGGAACTTCTGTGGAACGAACTGCCAACCATACCGAAATCTGGAAACTGGGACTTGGTTACGAAATGCCGTGTAGACCCGTCGATGGTATGAAGCCTGAAGTGGTAGCCAAAGAATTGGACGAGGCCATCACGCGGGCTCGAAATGGTGGAGGTCCTACCTTCCTGGAGATCCGAACCTATCGCTATCGAGGTCATTCGATGAGTGACGCGCAACATTACCGTACCAAAGAAGAAGTTGCCAAGATGCGGGATGAGGACCCTATCAGCTACGTGTTGGACAAAATTTATCAAAAGAAATACGCCACGAAGGCAGATATCAAGGTAATCGATGATCGCGTGAAAGAGTTGGTGAGCGAATGTGAGAAATTTGCCGACGAGTCACCGTATCCCGACAAGAGCGTGATGTACGACGTGGTATACGAACAAGAAAATTACCCCTTTATACCTCATAAACTATAAGCTATGGCAGAAGTAATTACCATGCCACGATTGAGCGATACCATGGAAGAAGGAACCGTGGCGAACTGGCTCAAGAAAGTTGGAGACAAAGTCGAAGAAGGCGATATCCTGGCCGAGATCGAGACGGACAAGGCGACCATGGAATTCGAATCGTTTTACGAGGGAACCTTGCTTCATGTTGGTTTGGCTGAAGGCGAAACTGCCAAAGTGGATGCCCTGCTGGCTATAATTGGGGAAGAGGGCGAAGATATTTCGGGACTGCTTTCCGGAGAGACTCAGGCACCTGCCCAGGCTGCGGAAGAAGCCGCAGTGGTTTCCGAAGAAAAAAACGAAGCACCGACTCAAGAATCGACTGATACACTTCCCGAAGGCGTGGAGATTATTACCATGCCGCGTTTGAGTGATACTATGGAAGAGGGAACAGTGGCCAGTTGGTTGAAACAGGAGGGTGATGCCGTGGAAGAAGGCGATATCCTGGCAGAGATCGAGACGGACAAGGCGACCATGGAGTTTGAATCATTTTACAGCGGAACGCTGCTCAAGATCGGTATCCCGGAGGGAGGATCTGCGAAAGTAGACAGTCTGCTGGCGATCATCGGTCCTGCCGGAACAGATGTGTCTGGTATTTCCATGAGTGCACCCAAACCAGCCGCTGCACCAGCACCAAAGGCACCGGTTGTTTCCGAAGAAACCAAAGCTAAACCGGCACCTGTTGCCAAAACGGAGGCACGCAAGCCCGTAGCTTCAGTTTCCACAACGAAGAACGGACGAATTTTTGCCTCTCCACTTGCTAAGAAATTGGCAGAGGAAAAGGGGATCAGCCTTGCTACGGTTCAAGGGACCGGTGAGAATGGCAGGATCGTGAAAAGAGATATTGAGAACTACCAGCCTGTGAGTGGCGGAATGGCCGCTTATGTGCCTGTGGGTGAGGAACTCTTTGAAGAAGTTCCTAATTCTCAAATGCGTAAGACGATCGCCAAACGTTTGGGCGAATCCAAATTTACAGCACCACACTACTACCTGACCATCGAGTTGGATATGGACAGTGCGATCGCATCGAGAGCGGCTATCAACAGTGCTCCGGATGTGAAGATCTCCTTCAACGATATGATCGTTAAAGCCTGTGCGATGGCGTTGCGCAAGCATCCTAAAGTGAACACCCAATGGACCGACCAGGCAACCCTGGTAGCCAAGCACATTCATGTAGGTGTGGCCGTTGCAGTAGAGGATGGCCTTTTGGTGCCCGTACTTAAATTTGCCGATCAAATGACCTTCTCGCAAATTGGGGCCCAGGTAAAAGAAATGGCAACCAAGGCACGCAATAAGAAACTCACACCTGATGAAATGCAGGGAAGTACCTTTACGGTATCCAACCTGGGAATGTTTGGTATTAAGGAATTCACCTCCATTATCAACCAGCCCAACTCGGCTATTTTATCGGTAGGAGCCATTGTGCAGAAACCAGTAGTGAAGAATGGTGCACTGGCAGTTGGAAATACCATGACGGTAACACTGGCTTGCGATCACCGAACCGTCGATGGAGCAACCGGAGCGGCCTTCCTGCAAACGCTTAGAAATTATATCGAGAATCCTGTGACCATGTTCGTATAGTAGGATGATCTCGAAGATTATCGATCCCACTTCTTCCATTGGAACGAGTGGGATTTTGTATCTTAGGGATAAGGAAAATAACACGGTTGTGTTTATTTTTTCTGAAAAACTTGGGGAAGACAACCAAGCGGTGTCGTACCCTTAAAACGTATTGATTATTCATGAAAAACATCATTATCACCGGAACCAGCAGAGGTATTGGATACGAATTGGTAGCACTCTTTACCGATGCCGGCCACAATGTTTTGGCGCTATCGCGAAATGAAGTGCCCGTCTCTGGGCTAGGCGCATCCAATTGCCATTGCTTTCCTTGCGATATTACCGATCCACAGGATGTGAAGAAGGTATCCCAGTTTATAAAAGAACATTGGAAGCATGTGGATGTGTTGATCAATAACTCTGGCTATCTGGTGAACAAGCCATTTGCAAAGTTGAAGATGGAAGATTTTCAACAATCCTTTGAGGTCAATGTCATGGGTGCAGCGGCTATCACACAACAAGTGCTCCCCTTCATGAAAAAAGAAGGACATGTGGTGAATATAAGCAGTATGGGTGGAGTGCAGGGAAGCTTAAAGTTCCCTGGACTTGCGGCATACAGTACGAGCAAAGGCGCCATGATCACCATGACCGAAGTGCTGGCCGAAGAATACAAGGAAACAGGTCCCAGATTCAACGTGCTTGCCTTGGGTGCTGTGCAAACCGAAATGCTGGAGGAGGCATTTCCAGGCTACAAGGCGCCTCATACGGCCCGGGAGATGGCTTCGTATATCATGGATTTCTCTCTTGAAGGTGGGAAGTTCTATAATGGGAAGTTGTTGCAGGTTTCCTCTTCAAACCCGTAATCAGGAGAGGTTTCTGGCAGGAGGAATTCTATGAACGAAGTATTAGAAAAATACATACCACAGGCATCAATCGAACCCATCTTTGAATTGGTGAAAACCTATAACGTACATCTTAAGATCGTGAACGAGCGGGTAACGCGTCACGGCGATTACCGGCGGATGCCCAACGGGCAGCATCAGATCACGATCAACTCCAATCTCAACCCATATCGCTTCCTGCTAACACTGGTACATGAATTGGCACACCTGGTGGCGTTCACCAAATATGGACGAGCCATCAAGCCACATGGTAAGGAATGGAAACATACCTTCCGGTCCATGATGCTTCCCTTTTTACGACCAGAGATCTTTCCTATGAAGCTGCTACCGTTTTTGGCGTTGCACTTTAAGAATCCGAAGGCAAGTAGCGACAGCGATTCCAGATTATCGCTGGCCTTGAAAGAATTCGATCCTCCCAATGATAAAAACTTTATCTTTGAGATACCTGAGGGCGGAATGTTTCGATTGTACAATGGAAGAACCTTCATTCGTGGAAAGAAGCGCGTAAAGCGCTTTGAGTGCAAGGAGATCTCGACAGGTCGGATCTATTTGTTTAACCCCAACGCAGAGGTTGATTTTTTAAGATAGTATTGATAGTTGATGGTGTTTGCAGTTGCCTAAAGGACAGACAATTTTATGGATAGCAAGAAAAATTATTATGCGGTGATCATGGCCGGGGGCATAGGCTCGCGGTTTTGGCCGGTTTCTACCACACATTTTCCCAAGCAGTTTCATGATATGCTAGGTACCGGTGAGTCGTTGCTCCAACGTACCTTCTCGAGATTGAACAGCCTGGTACCTGCCGCCAACATACAGGTGCTCACCAACGAGCGTTACCTGGATCTTTGTTTGGAACAATTACCGCAGATAGGTGCCGATCAGGTGCTGCTGGAACCCGCCATGCGCAATACAGCGCCTTGTATACTTTTATCGGCCTTGAAGATCTACAAGCAAGATCCCGTTGCGGTCATGCTCGTGGCTCCGAGCGACCATTGGATCGAGGACGAAACGGCCTTTGCGAGTGATGTCTCGTTCTGTTTTGAGGCCTGCGCTAAGGATGATATCCTGGTAACCTTGGGTATCCACCCCACCTTTCCCAATACCGGCTACGGGTATATTGAGAGCAACAATCAAAGCGATGCTACTCTAAAGAAGGTGGTTCAGTTTCGGGAGAAACCGGATTACGACACGGCTCTCAAGTTTGTGAATGCAGGTAACTTTTACTGGAATGCCGGTATCTTTATTTGG
>JBCCHR010000163.1:0-6794 GCA_039028655.1 Bacteroidota bacterium | reverse complement strand
TGTGGGTCGGTCCAGCCCCATGAGTCGTTTGCCGCACTGGCATCCATGCCACCGGGAGAAATATCAAATTGCAGATTGAATCCTTCACATGGGAATCCAGCTGCGTTTCCGCCGTTGCACGGTACCTGAGCAAAGAGTGTTGTGCTTGCCAAGAGTGTAATAATTAGTGTAATTTTTTTCATGTGTAAACTGTCTAGTATATGTAATTAAATTCTAATTGAAGATTAATTAGTTAATATAACGATAACGTAAATATTTAAGCTAAAAGGCTCTTGGTTTTAACAAAATTATAAAACAAAGGCCTATTTCTTCACAATTTTTCGCGTAACCTCCTCATTGATCTCCACAAAATAGATGCCTTGAGACCAAGAAGTGATGTCAAGAACGTATCGATTGGTATTCAGATCGTTAGTCGACCATAACAGCTTTCCGGTAATATCCGAGACCGATACTTGTGTGATATTCTCACTAGCCGACAATAATTCGACTACATCGTTGGCTGGGTTGGGAAAGATTCTTAGTCCCTCCGCCAAAGTAACATCGCCATTAGACAACAATTCAACGACTGTAAGTTCAAACGAACAGGTAGCTGTATTTCCTTCATCGTCGGTTGCTTCGAACTCGATGGTGTATACTCCTTCGGTCAATTGCGTACCTGGCGCAGGTACCTGATCGATGTCCAGTGGTGAGGTACAATTATCACTGGCCGTTACATCACCATTGGCCACGTAATCGGGAACTTCATAAAAGCTGCCCTGATCGTAGGGAACAGTTTGCTCTCCAGGGCAAACAAATTGGGGTGCAAGGCTGTCAACTATTGTCACAGTTGCTGTACAGGTGTCGGTATTACCCGAAGGGTCGGTCGCCGTCAAGGTAACCGTCTGAGCTCCAATATCGGAGCAATCAAATTCATTGGGAGTTACCGTGAGCGTTACAAAACCGCTGTTGTCGGTACTACCACCGTCTACATCATCCCCGGTAACGGTCACTTCTCCGTCCTCATCAAGCACCGCAGTAAAATTTTGGCACAAGGCCACCGGGTCTTCAGTATCCACGTCGGAAGATTTTACCAATAAAAATCCTCGATTGATGTCACTTATCACAATGTTTCCGCTGGAGAAGAATGGATATACATTCCAGGCTCCACTGAAACTTGCGTTATTGTTATTGGGGTAACTATCAAAATAACCTATTTCGGTCATGCTTCCTCCTGCGATATTGCTGATATCAAATACACGCAATCCCGCACGATAGTTGGCCAAATAGTAGCGGTCGCCCACGACATAGCCGTTGTGGTCGATCGCAGGGGTCTCTCCAAAGTGATTGAAATGATGCTGAGGGTTGTCCAGGTCCAAAAAGTCGAAGACGATCGTTCTGGTGTCGAAACCGTTCCCCAGTTCGTCGGTCTCATCTCCCAAGATAAAATAACGTTGATCCTCGGTGAACCATCCCTGGTGGGTGTAGCCCACGTTGGTATAACTAATGGACGCGATATTTACCGGGTTGCTTTTGTTGGTAATGTCTACGATCACCACTTCATTTTCGTTGCTACCTATCAAAATTTCCCGGCCAGTGTAATCGCTATCCGGACCGCTATAGGTAACAACCTGGGCATCATGGCTGTAATCGTCCATGCCGTATCCGCCGGCTGCAGTTGGATTTAACGGATCCTGGATATTCACAAAGTGGGGTCCACCGTTAAAACTGCTGGTCCCAACTCCATAGGCATACCCTGTATCTTCATTGATCACAATATTGTGCGCACTCCCAAAACCATCGTAATGGGCATCTTCCGTAAAGGTAACAGGCGGGTTGGCCACATTTCTCAATCTCGTGAGGTCGAACACCTGCATTCCATGACCTCCGGCTTCGCTCACTACGAAAGCGTGGTTTGCGTAAGTCTTCACATCCCGCCAGGAGCTGCTCGAGGTGTGGGTGGGCAGTTTACCCAAATAGACCACATTGGTCGGATTCGAGATATCGATAAATGCCGTTCCGTTGTTCACGGCAACAATGGCATATTCCTTTCCATCAAGGGGATCCGTCCATCCCCAGGAGTCGTTTCCGGAACTGGCATTCATTTGTCCTAGTGTTACGGTGTCCTGAAGGTCGTATCCGTCACACGGAAAGGATCCTGCAGAACCTCCCGAACAAGGCGTTTGAGACAACGCGATAGGAGCGGTAAGTAAGGCAATTGCGGTAAGTAGGTTTTTCATAGTGTAGGGTCTTTAAGTAGGTATGGGGGCTATTTTTTTATGATTCGTTTTACTTGTGAATTATTGATAGTAACAAAATACATCCCCTGAGTTAAGTTGCTCAGATCTAACGTATAATTGGACGCACTCATGTCTACCAATCGGGTGATCACTTTTCCGGTGATATCGGCTACTGTGATTTGTGCGATGGGAGTTCGTTCAGAAGAAATAAAAATCACATCCGAAGTTGGATTGGGGTAGAGGGCGAATGCATTCGCGCCCAGATCATCAAAACTAAGAATCTCCATTACTTGCAATTGGAACGAACAGGTTTCGTCATTGCCTTCGTCGTCGGTGGTTTCGAAGGAGATGGTGTAGGTCCCTTCCGTAAGCTGGGTGCCGGGTGCCGGGTCCTGGCTAATGCTTAAAGGATCGGTACAATTATCTTCTGCGGAAACATCTCCGCTAGCCACATAGTCTGGCAGTGTATAATACGATTCTCCTTCATCGTAACCTGCCGATTGATTCTGGAAGCAATCGAAAACAGGGGCCATGTCATCTACTACGGTGATCACCGCAGTACAGGTGTCGGTATTTCCGGATGGGTCGGTAGCGGTAACTGTTACCGTATTTGGGCCAATATCCGAACAATCAAATTGGTTCTGGCTCAAGGTTAGCGTTACAAACCCACTATTATCGGTGGAGCCTCCATCTACATCATCACCAGAAACGATCACCTCACCATTCTCATCCAGAGAAGCTGTATAATCCTGGCAAACGGCTACGGGATCTTCTGTATCCGGAAGTGATGCCTTGACCACGAAGAAGCCTTCACTTCGGTCGTTGATCGTAATATTTCCGCTGTTGAAGTAAGGGTACACGTTCCAAACACCGCTAAAGTTAGCGCTGTTGTTACTTCCGAAGGTATCAAAAAATCCCACTTCACTCATATTGCCATTGGCAATGTCGGCAATGTCCAAAACACGCAATCCAGCCGAATAATTGGACAGGTAATACGTATCGCCTTTCACATACCCATTGTGGTCGATAGCCGGGGTAGTTCCGAAGAAATCAAAAGCATGTTGCGGATCGTCCAGGTCGAGCATGTCGAATACGACGGTTCGTGTATTAAATCCTGAGTTGGATTCGTCGAACTCGTCACCTAAGAGAAAATAACGCTGGTCCTCGGTAAACCATCCTTGGTGCGTGTAGCCTGAATTGGAATACGACATGGTGGCCAAACTCTGTGGGTTCGCCTTGTCGGTAACATCCACAATGGAAACCCATTCTTCACCACCGCTACTGGCGATCATGATCTCTCTGCCTGCAAATTCGGGATCCGGCCCGTTGTAGGTCACGATCTGAGCGTCGTGCACGTAACCGTCGGCTCCAAACCCTCCGGCCGCAACCGGGTTGAGCGGGTCCTGAATATTCACAAAATGCGTTCCACCGCCAAAAGTGTCGGTTCCTACGCCATAGGCATAACCAGTATCCTCGTTGATCACAATATTATGTGCACTCCCAAAGCCGGAATATAAGGCGTCGATCGTAAAGGTAACCGGAGGATTGGCTACGTTGCGAAGTCGGGTAAGGTCAAATATCTGAATGCCATGACCACCGGCTTCGCTCACCACAAAGGCGTAGTTGTTGTATACTTTTACATCGCGCCATCCGGAGGAAGTAGTTTGCGTGGGAAGTATCCCCAGGTATACAATATTTACTGGATCTGAGATGTCGACAAAGGCTGTTCCACCTTCCAGGCCTACCAGGGCGTATTCTTTACCATCCAATGGATCGGTCCATCCCCATGAATCGTTAGCACCACCAGCATTGAATGTTGACAATGGCAGGTGTGATTGAAGGTCGTAACCATTACAGGCATAGCCACCGGCCGATCCTCCAACACATGGAATTTGCGCCAGAGAAAGCTGACTCACAATTAGGGCGATACAAAGGAGATGTAGTTTCATTTTTTATGCTGATTAATTTACAACTTGATGATCTTTTTCGCGCTGCTGTTGTTAATGCTTACGAAATAGATTCCTTGTGCAAAGGCGGAGATATCGATCGTTTTACGCTGTGCATTCACTGTTGTGTCCGAATACAAGATGCTGCCTAAAGCATTGGCGATCTCGATAGATGAGATCTCCGATTGACTGGCCGCAATCTCGATGGTGTTGGTGGCTGGGTTGGGAGCAATGCTGAAGGTATTGCTTGCATCCACATCATTGTTTGCCAAAGTAGATGAGCGCACGATATACATGCCACCCAAGTAGTTCTCGTCACCAAATTTCAGCGAAGAGATCAAAATGTTTCCGCTGGGAAAGTAAGGATACACATTCCAGGCTCCGTCATATCCGGCGGTGTTTCCTGCTTGATACACGTCGAAATACCCGATCTCGTTCATGTTGCCGTTGTCGATATCCGAAATGTCGATCACGCGAAGTCCCGCCTCATAATTGGCCAGGTAAAACAGGTCGCCGTCGACGTATCCATTGTGATCGGTGGCAGGTGTTGGGCCAAAATACTCGAAATCGAATGCAGGGTTGTCCAGATCGCTCACGTCGAAGATCACCGTTCTTGTGTTGAATCCAAAATTCAATTCGTCGATCTCGTCCCCCAAAATAAATTTCGTTTGGTCATCGGTTAGCCAACCCTGGTGGGTGTAGGCAATGTTCGAGTACCCAATGGTCGAGATGGTTTGTGGATTCCCTTTGTCGGTCACGTCCACAATCACCACTTTATCTTCGTTACTACCTACGTAGATCTCGCGACCGGTGTAATCTGTGTCCGGCCCAGTGTAGGTAACAACTTGTGCATCGTGGGTGTAATCTTCGGCGCTAAATCCTCCTGCCGCTACCGGATTGAGGGGGTCGGAAATATCCACAAAGTGGGCCCCGCCGCTAAAGGTGGAGGTTCCTACGCCGTAAGCATAGCCTTCACTCTCGTTGATCACAATGTTATGGGCATTACCAAAACCGGCATAGTGCGCATCTTCGGTAAAGATCACCGGGGCATTGGTAACATTTCGCAAACGAGTTAGATCGAAAACCTGCATTCCGTGTCCGGATGCCTCGCTTACCACAAAGGCGTAGTTATTATAAACTTTTACATCACGCCACAGGCTTGAATTGGTGTGGGTAGGGAGTTTTCCAAGGTATTCGGGATTCACCGGATCGGTGATGTCTACGAACACCACTCCGTCCCTCATCCCTACAAGGGCATATTCTGCTCCGTCCTGAGGATCTACCCAACCCCAGGAATCGTTGGCGTTGGTAGAGTTGAAGTCGGTCCAAGGAATGAACGACATCAGATCGTAGCCTTCGCAAGGGAATCCTCCTGCCGATCCGTTGACACAGGGTGTTTGAGCTACAGAGAGCGTTGAAACCAAGAGAAATGCTGAGACGAGAGTTGTAAATTTCATGTAAATGGGAGTTTGAAAAAATGTTACCAAAACTACTAAAATTAAAGTAGGAATACTGTTAAACCGTACTTTATATTAGTATTATATGAGATTTGAACCTCTAGTTTTATAAAAACCGACAAAAAATATTGCAGAGAACCGTATTTTTGCGATCTCAAACCAAAAGCATGCTAGAAGACAAAAATCCTTCGAAAACAAGTATTTCCAAGCTGGGTGAATTCGGCCTTATCGATCACCTCACCCAAAATTTGGCACCCAAAAATAAGCAGACACTTAAAGGAATTGGCGACGATGCGGCAGTGCTCAAAGGAGATGCGAAAATGTGCCAGGTAGTTACCACCGATCTGTTGGTGGAGGGGGTTCATTTCGACCTCAGTTACATGCCTTTAAAACATTTGGGATACAAGGCTGTGATGGTAAACTTGAGCGATGTATATGCCATGAATGCATCGGCCACGCATATCACTGTTTCCCTGGCGGTTTCGAACCGGTTTCCGGTGGAAGCCCTTGAAGAGTTGTATGAGGGAATAAGAACGGCCGCCGGTTTGTACGGGGTAGACGTGATTGGAGGGGATACCACTTCGTCGAGATCCGGATTGCTTATCAGTATTACTGCCATGGGAGAAGTAAGCGAAGATAAGGTGGTGTATCGCTCCGGGGCAAAAGAGAACGACCTTTTGGTAGTAACTGGTGATCTTGGGGCTGCCTATCTTGGTTTGCAAGTTTTAGAACGAGAGAAACAGGTGTTTGAGGCCAATCCAAACGCACAACCCGAACTAGATGCCTACACTTACCTGGTGGAGCGACAACTCAAACCGGAGGCGAGAAAGGATATTCCGCCGCTCTTGGACAGTCTGGATGTTGTGCCTACTTCCATGATCGATATTAGCGACGGTTTGTCTTCAGAAGTAATTCATCTTTGCAAGCAATCGGATGTAGGATGTAATTTGTTCGAGGATAAGATCCCACTGGACCCTCAAGTGATCTCCACCTGCGAGGAGTTTAACATGGACAGTACCACCATTGCTTTGAGCGGAGGTGAAGATTATGAGCTATTGTTTACGATTTCAACCGATGATTTTCCAAAGATCAAAGCCAATCCTAACCTTACGGTGATTGGTCACATGACTCATGCCAAGGAGGGGATGCATCTTATTACCCGAGCCAATACAAAG
>JBCCHR010000162.1:0-6810 GCA_039028655.1 Bacteroidota bacterium | reverse complement strand
CTGTTTCTTGCAGCCTATTACCTCCTGTTTCTTAGGCGTGTCCACCTGCCGAATGATTTTCTGTACATCAAGGCTGCACAGACTTCCTGCTATGTGAAATTAACCTTCTCAAAATTTCAAGGTCCACGTCCGCGAGTTTATTCAGGTACAGGCAACCTCGTCCCCAACTGCATTTTCCCAGATCGTTCAAAAACGACCCCTGCTTGTCCAGGTCCAAGGGAAGGTAGAGCGTTAATTTCGATTTCCGGGGGGCAAAACCAATGTGGAACCATTCAAACTCCTCTTTAGAGCCTTTTCTGGTATAGGTGTAGTTCCCAAAGCCGATCAGGAAATCAGGTACCTTTTCGTTGCCCCACACCTTCGGTTGCCAGCCCGTGATCTCACCAATCATTTTTAGAAGCAAACGGCTGTCTTCTTGTTTGGAAGGGCTATCGATGTTCTCAATAAAATGATCGACACTTCTATTGGTTTCTTTGGTAGCGAGTCCGGACATGTTAGAAGGAGTTTGGTGCCTTGTTGGCGGCACAATTAACTAAGGAAATATACATCTTTTCAACGGCCCAATCAAGTTCCGAAGAAAGTAAATCAGGCATTGGTAACGTCCTTTACTTCAGGATCTGTTGTTCTAACTTTCTATTGCCAAAAATCTCCCGATAGGAGAGTACCAAGAGTGCCAGGGATACGACTAGCGTACAAAGCAAACCGCCCTCGATACCAAATTCCCCACCTGTCCATAGCGTGGCTCCCGAATTTTCGAAGGTATACCAGGAGGCGATACTGGCTTTACCACTGTTGGCAAAACCGAAGATGTTGTTTTGGAAAATATTCCAGAAGGCGTGTAGCCCGATGGAAAAGTGAAGTTTTCCGGTCTTGATCATCATCCACCCAAAGAGCAGTCCGAGGAGGATAAGATTGATCGACGAAAGGAGGGAAGCCCCATCGTTGGCAAGGTGCAGGAGTCCGAATAGGGAGGAAGTGATCAAATAGGCGAAACCAACAGCTTGTGCAGCGGTCCACTTCCCGAATAGGCCTTCGGCGATATTCAGCAATAAATAACCACGGCTAAAGACCTCTTCGAAAACGCTTCCACAGAGATATCGGAATACCTGGCCGGCAAACACCACACCGAAGGAAACAGCAGGAAACTGATTGAATCGGATCTCGTCCAATTCCAGCCAGCCCAGGGCGTATTGCAATGCGAAGATGATGGATACCAGTGCGCTACCCAACAAAGCACCACTGAAGAATTGCCGTAGTGGCAATACGGTGATGCCAAACTCAGACCACGGTCGCTTGTCGATATATTTCCCAACGAGAAATAGGGTGACCAACATGGCCAACATGATCAGAAAATTGATCGTTGATCGTTCGATGAGTTCGCTAAAACCATCGGCTACGACAGCCAGCAGTGAGGCTAACAACCCGGCTATCAGGATAAAAACAAGAATCCGAAATAAGGCTCGTAGGCGCTTTTCGTTTGAATTCCAAAAAAGCTTCATCAGGAACGTCATCCATTGGTGGTTATGCCCCCTATGACTCCCATTTGTTCCTCGAGGTTACATTGGATGCACTTTATTTTATTGGAAATCAGTTTTCGATCACACTTCAAGCCAAAGGCAGAGCAAGTGAGCAGCACCGAGGACCAACTCAAATACGATTCCCATCTTGATCCTTTTGGACCGCAGTTGGGTGCGAATGACAGTACGTCGTGCGAGTCTGACTTTCGCTACCATGGATCGGTTTTTGTTTTTTTATGCTGAATGCCAAGCAAATTCTAAGGGTCAAACTGCCATCAACTTCGCTTCTCAATTCAAGGAATGCCTGAACTCATTCGGACTCATGGACGTTTTCTTCTTAAATATCTTGCTAAAGTACTGCGGGTATTCGAACCCCAGGGAATAGGCAATCTCACTGGCACTGTCGTTCGAATTAAGCAACCTGTTCTTCGCCTTTTCGATGATGTATTGATGGATATGGTCCTGGGTGCTTTGTCCGGTTTCTTTTCGGAGCAGATCGCTGAGGTATTTTGGCGACATATGGAGCGCTTCACCACAATACTGCACCGAGGGAATTCCTTGGTCAAACTGTTTGCCTTCAGAATAGTAGTTCTTCAAAAGCTGTTCAAAGTCACTGGCAATATCCTGGTTGAGGTTGGTACGGGTAAAGAACTGACGATCATAGAACCGTATGCAATAATTCAGCAATAACTCTAAGTTGGAGATGATCAATGTCTGGCTATGCGCATCAATGTTACCACTGAACTCCTTTTCGATCTTCTCAACGATCTCGGTCACCGTGGTTCGTTCTTCCTCGGACAGATGCAATGCCTCGTTCGAGGCGTAGGTGAAGAAGGAATAACTCTCCATCTTCGTTCCCAATTCGGATTTTCGCAAGAGGTCGGGGTGAAATACCAAAGTCCATCCACTGTTGTCCTCCGGAGTGTATTCCTTCTTAAATTCCAAAACCTGTTTGGGCGCAGTGAATACCATGGTTCCTTCCTGGTAGTCGTACGAGTTCCTGCCGTAATTAGCAATGGTAAAGGGACAGTTTCCTTTCAAACTGATCTGAAACAATTCCAGGGCGTATTTGAGATTGTCCAATTCGAGTTCCTGCAATTTGTTGTCGATGCGAATCAGGGAGATCAAAGGATGCTTAGGTTTTTCCAACCCCATGAATTCATGCACTTCGGCAATGCTATGTACTTTGATGATCTCTTTCATCTTTTGAGAATTTAAGATTTCGACCCTTCTTTGATCGAAGAAATGTACCCTTTCAGCAACTAAAAAGTAAAATGCAATACGCACCGCCTAAGATAGCCAATCCCGGCCTAATCTCCTTAGGATTTCACTTTTGATGAAAGGATAGATTTCGGTTCCTAACTTGATTGTACTTCCTGCATTTTCCGTATCTGTTTTAGCATGGTTCTTTTTGGCGTAAACGGAATCATGGTCATCATCGCCTTTTGGGAAAGCGTTAGTCCGGATACCACATTCAATTTCCCTTTCATCATGCCTTCGTATCCGTCCTTGGCCACGCTTCGGGCTGAAACTGCTTTCTCAAACAAACCGGTCTTGTCCATATCTGCCGAACTTGCAAACTCCGTCTCCGTGGCGCCCGGCATCAGGGTGGTTACGGTCACATTGGTGTCGTGCAGCTCTTCGGAGATGGCATTGCCTAGAAAATTCACGTACGATTTTGTCGCAAAATAAACCGCCTGCAGGGGACCTGGCATATAGGAAGCCGTCGAGGAAGTGTTTAGGATCTTACCGCTGTTCCTGGCCACCATGTCGGGAAGGAACCAATGCATCAATTCGGTTAAAGAGACCATATTGAGTTGGATCATTTGCTGTTGGCGTGTCCAATCTAATTCGTGAAACTTGCCACGCTGTCCGAATCCGGCATTGTTCATTAGATAGTCTACCCGGAGGCCTTTACTATTAACGGCTTCATATAACCTTCTGGGAGATTCCGGTTGGCTTAGGTCCATGGTAATTGTAGTCACCTTGATGGAATGCTTTTTTTCGAGTTCGTTCTTTAACTCCTCCAGTTTGGCGGCTCTTCTGGCCACAATGATCAAATTACCGCCTTGTTCGGCATGTATGTTGGCAAGCTCTTTACCAATACCACTACTTGCTCCCGTTATCAATGCTGTTTTGTTCATGATGCTATGTTTTTATGATACAATTGATTATGGGACAAAATTAGATAGCTTAAGAAGGCAAAGTGTATGCAAATTGCTTAAAGTTGTATACATTTTCCGCAGCGACAACTTCGGTGTTACCTTGGGGAAGGTGACAGAAAATCGATGGCGTCCGGCAGGATTGCCAGCCGTGCGGGCAAGTTCCCAACAAACTCTCCATCGGCTTCGATCCCACAGGGCGTTTTGCAGCTCAGGTGTACTTCCTGGCCGGTGAAGTAGTGCACTTCGGGATGGTCTATTTTCAACCCATTCTTGAGTTTCCCCAGGTTCTTCAGGTAATCCCAAACGCTTAGGTTCCCGAAGATAGCCACCTGGAATTGCCCGTCGTCCAACAGGGCGTCGGGAGCGGTGCAAATACCGTTGCCGTAGTATCGACCGTTGGCGACTGCCATTTGTAACAAGGGTCCCTGCCATTCCCAATGATCCGTTTTGCAGTTCACTTCTTTTTTGCGATATCCCAAAAATCCTTTGAGGATATGCTTAAAATAGTTGAACCCCGGCCCCAAAACGCTGTTGGTTCCTTCCAAACGTTGAACCACTTCGGGACCAAGTCCAACACCGCTTATGTTGATAAAGTAGCGGATCTCTTTTTTCTGCGGAAGTTCAATTTTACCAAGGTCGATCCTGCGATGGCTGTTTTGGTTGATGCGATCAACCAATGCCTCCACAGATTGGTCGATTCCCGCCGTGCGGGCGAAATCGTTGGCCGAACCATGGGGAAGCAGCCCCAATACGGGATAGTTTTCGGCGGGGACCGCACTGGTTAGGATGCCGTTCACCACTTCGTTTAAAGTGCCGTCACCACCCACTGCGATCAAAACGTTGCAGCCCTGATCGGTCGCCTCTCGCGCCAATTGGGTCGCATGCCGGATGTATTCCGTAGAAAAAAAAGAAACCTCCCCCTGGATGGTACCCTCACAATGTTGTGTGATTTTAGGCAGCACCTTATTGAGGCGCCCTCCTTTGTTATTGATCACAAAAACGACCTTCATTGGAGCAAGGTAGTGCAAAGCTCCCACAAAAAAAATCGCGGTAGAGGTTACAATCCCTTATTGGCGAGACACTAAGGAGTGTAAAAAACAATAACCCTATTAAATTCAATAATAATGAAGCACTTATGTATCGCGTTGATCGCATTGTTTACCCTGCAGGCTGCGCCCTGTGAGGCTCAGATCTTTGATAAGATCAAAAAGAAGGTTTCCAAAAAGAAGGATCAGGAGATCGATAAGACCATCGATAAAGGAATTGACGGCATTTTTGGTAAGAAAAAGAAGAAAAAAGATAAAAACGGAGGGGGCTCGGACGATGGCAGTTCCAACGAAGGTGGACCGGTGGTTACCAGCGAGACTTCCGACAAAAAGGCCAAAGAGATATGGATGAAGCGTTACGATTTTAAACCGGGGCGCGATATTATCTTTTACGACGACTTCGAAAATGAGGAACAAGGGGAGATCCCTTCCAAATGGAAGTACTATAAGGGGCTAATGGAAGTGGTTACCGTGAACAACGAACACAATAATGTGATGAGTGGGGAGTTGGGCTTTGGACACCCTAATTGGGAAGAAGGCTTTACGTTACCAGAATCGTACACTATAGAGTTTGATGTTTTTCTCACCGACCCAAATGCTCCCAACAAAGGTTATGGAAGCTACTCGTATTCCATTGTTTTGTATGGGCCGGATCGACGAAAAGAACACGCCACGATCTGGGTGTCGTTTGGGTCTATCTCGATCAAGAATGTGGTCCAGGGGAAAGTACCTAACATGACCGCGGCCGATTATGCCAATACCTGGAATCATATTTCCATCTCGGTCAACGGCAACAGCGTGAAGGCCTATTTTAACGACTATCGGGTGTTCAATACACGCCTTGCAGATGGCGCCCAACCCGCATGGATGAGGCTATGGAATTGCTGTCAGACGACCGAAAAACCGGTATTCCTGATCGACAACTTCACGGTATCGGCAGGAGCACACCCAAAATACAAAGAAGAGATCCTAGGTGGCCGCATCGTGACCAACAATATTCATTTTGAAACAGGCAGTGCCGAGATCATCCCAAGATCCTTTGCCGAGGTGAAACGCATTGCCGACGTGATGAAAGCACATCCTGAGAAAAATTTCAACATCGAAGGCCACACCGATAATGTTGGCGACGACGCTTCCAATCTTGATCTGTCCAACCGACGTGCACAATCGGTGCGAAATGCCTTGATCGACATGGGCATCGCGGAGGAGCGCTTGTTTGCCGTTGGATTTGGTGAGGCCATTCCACTCGAGGACAACGCCACTCCGGAAGGACGAGCCATGAACCGTAGAGTAGAATTCATCGTTCAATAGCGCGTTATGAAACTTTCCGGCATTATTCTTTGCTTGTTTATGTTGGCAGCTCCTATACTAGTTGCACAGGACAATCCCCTTCGAGCGATCGTAGCTCAGCAGGAGGAGGAGTTCGAAACCTTGAACAGCAAAACAGATAAAAACCTGCAAGATTACCTGAAATTGGTGCAACTGGCCAATTCGATTGCCCGCAATTGCAGTAGCATTGGGTTCAAAGCTCCAAAGGATTCTAACGAACACAAGGTGTACCTGCGCTATTCGCTGGTGTATTATTCCCTGGCTGCGCATAGCGCTCAGGAGGCTATCGATCGGTTCGACAGCAAATCCATGGCCAGGGAGAAATCCAAGGCTTGCAAGCAGGCAGAATTTATGTATCGCAGCCTGAACAAGCCCAGGAACATCTACGATAAGCGCTTTATAGACGCCTGCGGCATCTTCGAAACAGCTTCCGACGACACGGCAACCACCGATGATACCAAGCCCACAACAGGAAGTGGTGGGCCGCTCTATGTAGATGAAGAGTTTGAAAAAACCCTGGTGGGCAAGCGATTGTTCCTAAAAACGCCCAAGCAGATGTTCTCGATGAATATCTACGAGCCCTTTGTGATCTCGGAAGAACAGGCGATAAGCCGTTCCGTGGGCAAATCACAACTTGAAATGGCACTTAAAATGTTGCCTGCCGACAAACAAAAAGAACTAAAGGCGCAAATGAATGAGAAGTTTGATAGAGCGCATGTGTATAATTTCAACAACGACCTGGGCGGACTCATT
>JBCCHR010000161.1:0-6815 GCA_039028655.1 Bacteroidota bacterium | reverse complement strand
GTTTTATTACTAGTATTGGCCTTGAGTGCAAACGTTGCATTTGCCCAAGCTTGCAAAAAGATCTGTAAAACAAAAATCACAAATTGCGAACCCAAGAATATTTATGTGTTGAATGGGGATCTTATCGAAGCCACCTTGTATCATGAGAATGGTAAGGTTGCCCAAACAGGTTTTTACACCTTGGAAAACAAATTGCATGGAGAGTGGATAAGCTATAACGATAATGGAGAGAAGACAGCTGTGGCCTCATACGACAATGGCGCCAAAGTAGGCACCTGGGTATTTTTCCATGGAGATACGATGAAAGAAGTGAGTTACGAAAGCTCTAAAATTGCGGAAGTAAAAACATGGACAGTCACCGATACCAAGGTGGTTGTGAATTAGAATAAAACACAGAAAATATTAAAAGGGCTGTCCAATCGGACAGCCCTTTTTTTGCTAATTGAAATAAACTAGTTCTCTGCAGCTTATAGTCTTGCGTTGATCCATGTCCAACCTGAGATATCCACGGCCGTACCGTTGAATACGTCGTTGGTAGGATCGGTCATGGGCACTCCGTCCACGATCACGTTTCCAATAGGGCCGTCGTCTTTCATATCCACGTTGATGGCGTAGCCGGTCAACAATACGTTGGTCATCGTTGCTCCGGTTTCTTTTTTGAATTGAAGCGCAGTTCCTCCTGAGGAAGAGATGGCCGTAAAGTTGGTGATGGATGGGTTGAAGTTATCTCCATCTGCTTCGATCGCAGTTGAGAAACCATCGATCTCATGAAGCACATAGGTGTTCACGATGGCACCATTCCAACCTTCTGTCCAGTCCACCGAGTCGTCTTCGTTGTTGGCGAAGTACAGGTTGGTGGCGCTCACAGTTCCACCGAAGAACTCGATCCCATCATCGGCCCCATTGATCACGGCCAGGTTGTTGATAGTTGTTCCATCTCCAACGGCGTAAAGCGAAACTCCGTTGTACTGAGACTCCGAGTTGATCTGAGCACCGGTACCCAGGATCACCAGGTAATCGATGTTTCCTGAATCGTCGTTTGGATCGGTACCTCCGTAGATAAATCCACCTACCTCAGCAACAACACCCACACCTTCGGTAGTAGGTCCGTTTCCACAGATGGTCAATCCACCCCAGTCTCCGGGCTGAGCCGTTTGAGACGACATTACCACAGGATTCTCGGCAGTTCCGTTGATCTCGATATCGCCACCTTGCAATACCGCAATGTATACTTCGGTTCCACCATCACGAGCAGTGATTCGGGTTCCTGCAGGAATGATCAGTCTTCCACCGTTCTGGACGATGTAAGCATCATTCAACAAGTAATTCACGCCAGGATCCAGAGTAACTGTTCCGGTGACGTTACCTTCCAGAATAGTGTAAGCCTGACCGGAGTTGTTGGAGTTCACCCAGGCAAACATAGTTACGTCTACCGTTGGTGGGCCAATGTAGGTGTTGTTTGGATCTCCTGTTTCACCTTCGATGATCACGTTCTCAAGAGGTCCGTCGTCCTTCATGTCGATAGAGATCTCGTATCCGGTAAGCGAAAGACCAGTAATGGTCGCTCCCGATTCTTTTTTGAATTGAAGCGCTGTACCTCCAGTAGAAGAAACGGCAGTGAAGTTCACCAGTTTTGGGTTGGCGTTGTCGCCATCGGCCTCAACGGCAGTGGAGAAACCGTCGATAGTATGCAGGCAGTAGGTATTGGTTACGGTTCCGTTCCATCCTTCTGTCCAGTCCACAGCGTCGTCTTCGTTGTTCTCAAGGTACAGGTTGTTCACAGATACGGTTCCACCAAAGAACTCTACTCCGTCATCGGCACCGTTCAGGATGGCCACGTTGTCTACGGTGGTGGCACTACCTACAGAGTACATGGTTAATCCGTTGTACTGAGATTCAGAATTAATTTGTGCTCCAGCATCTTCGATGATCAGGTAATCGATATTACCTGAGTTGTCGTTTGGATTGGTACCTCCATACACAAGACCGCCTACTTCAGCAATAACATCTACACCCTCGGTGGTTGGAGCTTCTCCACAAATAAGAAGTCCTCCCCAGCTACCCGGAGCACCGCTGTCCGATCTCATGATCACAGGAAGATTGGCCGTTCCCTGGATATCGATTCGTCCTCCTTGCTCTACGGCAATGTATCGGTTTTCGGCAGATTGAGACACGATCACTGTTCCAGCAGGGATGGTCAAAGTGACTCCTGATTTGATCAGGTAAGGTCCGGTAACGGTATATTGCTCTGAAGGATCCAACACTCGGTCGGTCTCCAGATTTCCACTTAGATCGGTAAGTTCTGTACCTCCTGTTCCGTCATCAACGGGTACGAAACCGTCGTCTGAACTACATCCCGTGGCAAACAGAATGCTTAAAGAAGTAACTACTACTGCTAGGGTCTTTAAATGTTTCATGGCGTTCTTTGATTTGAAAAATTTGTGTTCGAATTAAAAAGTATAGTTAAGGTTTACACCCAGTTGGATTCCGCGTGTGTACGACAACACGGTTTCCTCTGTTTCTATATTGGTAGTTGATGGTCGCACCAACTGCGTTCTTTTAATTTCTGGATTCAAAAGGTTTCTTCCCGTAAGTCCGATCTGCCAGTGCTCTCCAAAGTTCTTGGTTATGATAAGATCCAGAGTCACAAATCCATTTTCAACAATGGCGTCGTTGTAGTTGGTATCGCTGGACGTCTGAATTTCGGCCGCACCCAACGCAAATACACGATCTGAAGCATAATTCCCTACCAAAGTAGCAGAGAACGGGTTCTCGGTGTTGGTGTCGTAATTTACCGAGGTGTTCAGGATCCAGTCGCTGGCACCCTGCAGGTCCACTTTGGACAATCCCTTGTAGCGGAACGAACGGATCAAAGTTCCTGTCGCTTCATCTCTTATTTCCTTCAGATCCTGCTCGTGCCACATTCTGGACGCGTTGAAGTTCACGCGCATCTTGGGTTGGTCGTCTTCTTCGCCTCCGTCAAGGATGTTGATACGCCCTTCGAGCTCTAGACCAAATACCTCAGCCTTTTCTCCGGAGTTGAAATACGAGAAGATACCGGCCGATCCTCTGTCCTGCACACGGTTGATGGGATCCTCGATCTTCTTGTAGAAACCGGTTACCGAGATCAACTGATCGTTGGTTGGGAAAAACTCCCATTTCAAATCGAAATTGAAGTTATTGGAAGCTTCAATATCCGGGTTACCACGGGTGATCTGTCCTTGGGGAGAAACATATTCGAACGGGGCAATTTCCTTGAATTCGGGTAGTGTACGTGTCAAACTGTTGGCAAAGCGAACACTGTGCTTTTCGTTGATGGCGTATTTAAAGTTCACAGAAGGGTACAAACGGTTGTACTCTTTGTTGGTTTCTCCCAAACGTCCCGGGAAGTTTCCAACATCAAACAATACGTCGATCTGGTCGGCCTGGTAACGCAGTCCGGTTTGGATGCTGAATTTACCCAGGGTCCCTATGAAATCCACAAATCCGGCAATACTCTGCAATTCGCCTTCGTAACGATCCGGCTGCAGCAAGTTGTACTCCAACAGGTTGTTGTCGAAATTAGTTTGTGTGAAGATGGAAGTAATATCGTCTATCGAAGGTGGGTTGATCGCATTGGTAAAGGTTTCTTCTACTCCTACGAACTGAGATCCGAAGTCACGGGTCTTGTTTCGATAATTGGCTCCTACGTTCACATGGAAAAGATCGGTCTCGCTGTCGTATACCTTATAAAGGTTGTTTATACGACCGTTGTATTCGATGTCTTCGATCTTCTGAATACTTTTTCGCTGCTGGAAACCACCGGTACGACCCAATTGTACAAATCCGCCGTCGGTAATGTTCACTTCGTTGCGAATACGGTTTGGTTCGTCGGCACTTACAAAGTTGTAACCTAACGCCCAGTTCAATTCATTTTTTTCTGAAATGTCGTGCTCACCAATAAGTTGAGTTACAGAAAGCAATGTTTTCTTAGTGTTCTGGTCCCGGATGAACTGGTAGAAAACGTTCCCGTCGGGAGCGATCTCCATCACATCGGTTTCCTCGAAAATAGTGGCTCGACCACCTCGACCGCCTTCAAAGACGTTGTCTTCCACCGTATTGATGGCAAGGGTATTGGCCTTTAAGGTGTTGTTGTCGTCGATCTTGTATTGCGCACTCAACAATCCGGAAGTAGCCACTCGCTTTCGCCAGGTGATCGCATCCGGAATGGTGTCGTCGATAAAGTTGGAACGGAACTGACGGAACACCCCGTTACGGTACTCGTAGTTGGAGCTTTGACCGGCCGTGAGTAGAACTTTCAACTTTTCTCCAAACTTCTTTCCGGCGCTTACCGAGATCGAGTTATTCACCGGAAGGTCCTCGGTACCTGGCGTCCAGCTTTGCTGGGTTACATTCGTGAATGGATTCCCGTCGCGAACATAAATTCCGAAGGAAACATCCTCCTGGTTGGGAGAGACCTTGAAATTGTCAAACACGCCGCTCTCCATCACATTGCTGTTTACCGCGCTGCTGGCCTTTACCTGCAAAAGCTCGCTGCCACTCAGCTCCTTGGTGGTAACGTCGATGTTACCCGAAGACTGATCGGCCGAAGAACTTGGCGAGCTCGTTTTGCTTACCGCAATACTTTGGATCAATCGGGTGGAGAACAAGGTTAGGTCGATGTTCTTTCTTTCGATGTCGTCTGAAGGTACCGGCAAACCGTTGAGGGTGGTGTAGAGGTAACGATCTCCCAATCCCCGAACGAAAATATCGCCCGAGCCATCGGTTCTGTTCACCCCAGAGATCTTCGAAGTAGCCGTCGAGGCATTGGATACCCCCAATTTCGACATCTGCTCCGCACCAATACTCTCCTTAACGGCAACGGCCTTTTTTTGCTCCAACAGCAAGGCGGTTTCCCGCTCCCGGCTGGTGGATACCTTAATGAGTACTTCACCCAGGTCTGCGACACTTTCACCAAGGCCCGCATCGATACGTGTGTACTTGTCGGCCTCTACTACAATATTAGGGAGGGTAACCGTCTCGTACCCGACGAAACTGATCTCCAGTTCGTAGGTACCCACGGGTACGTTCTCAATAATGTAGTAGCCATCCATATTAGACTGAGCTCCTTTGTTGGTTCCCTTCACCAAAACAGAGGCGAAGGCTAATGGGTCGTTGTTAAACGACTTGTCCGTCAGGTTCCCTTCTATGGTCCCCGTCTGGGCTTGTGCTATTGCTACCGAGAGTAACAATAATAGTGTGATAAACTTTTTCATCTAGTTATGTCAATTATGCCGCAAAGAAACTTGAAAAGCCATCGGAAGCGGTTATCTGAGTGTTATCCTTGCTTTAGTTTTTCGTAACATTTATGTTAGGCTAATGTTAACTCCGCACGGGCCGCTTGGTGAGGTAGTAGGAAAAGAATTTACGCGCCAATTTTGTCGCACGGAAACGCTTACAATTTCTTGATAAACTTTGGCTATGGTTGTTTTTATTGCAATGAGAAACTGCTATCTTTCCATCGAAAAATCCACCACCTATGATGCAATGGGAACAGCTGCTGTCGCTGCGACGACAGGGTGATACCAACAAGCGCTTACGCACCGAACAGGATGAGACCCGTCTGGGTTTTGAAGTAGATTACGACCGTATCATCTTCTCTTCTTCCTTTCGAAGTTTACAGGATAAAACGCAGGTCATCCCTTTGTCCAAGACCTCCTTTGTCCATACCCGGCTTACCCATAGCCTGGAGGTAAGCGTGGTAGGGCGTTCGCTGGGACGGGCCGTTGGAAAAGCATTGTTGGACAGGCATCCGCAGTTGCGGGAAACCCATGGGTACCAGTTCAACGATTTTGGTGCCATCGTGGCGGCGGCGGCCCTGGCTCACGATATTGGGAATCCGCCCTTTGGGCATAGCGGCGAAAAGGCCATTGGCGACTACTTTGCCAACGGACGTGGGCGTCGGTTCAAGGAGCAACTCACCGATAGCGAATATCAGGATCTGATCGATTTTGAAGGCAATGCCAATGGGTTTAAGATTCTTACCCAATCCCAACACGGAGTGGAAGGTGGCTTGCGACTGTCCTATGCTACGCTTGGTGCTTTTACCAAGTATCCTAAGCAATCCCTTCCGAAGAAACCCACCAGCCACATAGCCGACAAAAAGTACGGAGTATTTCAGGGCGACGTTTCTTTTTTTGCTGAAGTGGCCTCGGAGCTCGGCCTTTTGGACCTGGGGGACGGACGGTACAGCCGGCATCCCTTGACATTCCTGGTCGAGGCAGCTGACGATATTTGTTATACAATCATCGATTTTGAAGATGGGATCAACCTCGGGTTGATCGAAGAAGAGTTTGCCCTCGAATACCTCATTCGATTGGTGCAGGATCGTATTCAGAAAGACAAGTATAATGCCCTTACCCGATCCTCGGATCGCCTGGCCTACCTTCGTTCCCTGGCCATCAACACCCTGATCTCGGAAGCGGTTGCACTGTTCCTTGACCATGAGGAGGCGATTTTAAAAGGCACTTTTTCGGAAGCTTTGCTGGACCAAAGTTCGTTTAAGGCTCAGATCGATGATATCCTACGCATCTCTATTGAGAAGGTGTACCAGAGCAAAGAAGTGGTGGAAAAGGAGATTGCGGGTTACGAAATACTCACCACCCTGTTGGATGGGTACACCACAGCTTTCGAGAACGCTCATGAGGGCAACTTGCGGCATTATGATAAATTGCTTCTTCGCAGTATGGGAGTGGCGGGTCCCGACACCGGAACGGTCTACGAATACCTCATGGAATGCTGTCATTTTGTATCGCGCCTTACCGACGGCAACGCCC
>JBCCHR010000160.1:0-6857 GCA_039028655.1 Bacteroidota bacterium | reverse complement strand
GTATAAAAGTACAGACGGAGGAAAGACCTGGAAGAACATGGGACTAAAAAATTCTCAACACATTTCCCGGGTTTTGATCCATCCGGAGGATAGTAAGACCGTATGGGTGACCGCACAAGGCCCGCTTTGGAATAAGGGTGGTGATCGCGGTGTGTTCAAAAGTACCGACGGTGGAAAAACCTGGAAAAAAACGCTGGGTGATAATGAATGGGTGGGTGCCACAGAGATCCTGATGGACCCGCGCAATCCCGACCGTTTGTATGCGGCCACCTGGCAGCGTCATCGCACGGTAGCAGCCTATATGGGAGGAGGTCCGGGAACCGGTCTCTATCGCAGCGACGATGGCTGTGAAACCTGGAACGAACTCACCAATGGCATCCCCAAATCATGGAAAGGA
Source organism: Bacteroidota bacterium (assembly GCA_039028655.1). Classification (GTDB taxonomy): domain Bacteria; phylum Bacteroidota; class Bacteroidia; order Flavobacteriales; family Flavobacteriaceae; genus Aureisphaera. Next base: position 6,460 of record JBCCHR010000160.1, on the reverse strand, counting down.
AAGACAGGACTTGCTATTTCTCATCACGATCCGGACGTGCTCTATGCCGCCTTGGAGTTGGATCGAAGAACAGGAGGATTATATCGTTCCAACGACGGAGGAAATTCATGGACCAAGCAATCGGATGCGGTGACCGGGGGCACAGGGCCACATTACTATCAGGAATTATTCGCCTGCCCGCATCACAAGGATCGTTTGTACTTGATGGATAATAATTTACAGATCTCCGAGGACGGTGGTAAAACCTTCTACAGGATGAACGAAAAAAACAAACATGGCGACAACCATGCGATCGCCTTTAAAAAGAACGATCCCAACTATCTCATCGTGGGATCGGATGGAGGTCTTTATGAGTCGTTCGACCTTACCAAGACCTGGAAATATGTCGAAAATCTGCCTGTTACGCAGTACTACAAAATGGCGGTCGACGATGCGGTACCTTTTTACAATATCTACGGAGGGACGCAGGACAATAGCACACAAAAAGGACCTTCGCGTACGACCAATGTCCATGGAATCCAGAATAGCGACTGGAGTGTGATCCTCAATTGGGACGGGCACCAGCCTGCCACCGAACCCGGCAACCCTAACATTGTCTATGCTGAGCGTCAGGAAGGAACCCTCTCCCGTGTCGATATTTCCACCGGTGAGGTAGTCGACATCCAACCGCAACCAGGAGAGAATGAGAAATCGGAACGGTACAACTGGGACGCCCCAATACTGGTGAGCCCGCACTCCCCTACCACCATTTTCTTTGCCTCACAGCGCGTTTGGCGCAGTGATAATCGCGGAGATTCATGGACAGCCATATCCGGCGACCTTACTCGTAATCAGGAACGACTTACGTTACCCATCATGGGGCGAAAGCAATCCTGGGACGGCCAATGGGATGTGTATGCCATGTCCAACTACAATACGATCACTTCGTTGGCGGAATCCCCCAAACAACCCGGTTTGATATACGCCGGTACCGATGATGGTCTGATCCAGGTTACTGAAAACGGAGGCAGCAGCTGGCGAAAGATCGAAGTGGGAAGTCTTCCCGGAGTTCCGGCAACCGCTTTTGTAAACGACATCAAAGCCGACCTGTTTGATGCCAACACGGTGTATGTGGCACTGGATAACCATAAGTACGGGGACTTCAAGCCATATTTATTGAAAAGTACCAATCGAGGTCAAAGTTGGACCTCTATCTCGGGAAATATTCCACAAAGAACCCTGGTTTGGCGTATTGTTCAGGACCATGTGCGACCCGAACTGTTGTTCACAGCTACCGAATTTGGCTTATACACTTCTGTGGATGGCGGTAAAAAATGGCACGCTTTAAAGTCGGGCGTACCCACTATTTCGTTTCGTGACATAGCCATTCAGCGGCGGGAAAATGATCTGATTGGTGCTTCCTTCGGAAGAGGATTCTATGTGCTTGATGATTATTCGGCCTTGCGAGGAATTTCGGAAAGCTCATTGCAGCAAGAAGCACTCTTGTTTCCTGTACGAGATGCCTGGTGGTACGTTCCCAGGCCTCACCTTTCGTTCAACAGCGGAAAAGGTAGCCAGGGAGACTCCCACTATATTGCGCCCAACCCTGAATTTGGTGCAATGATCACCTTCTACTTAAAGGAAGACGTGAAAACCATGAAGGAGCGCAGAAAGGATTCAGAAAAAAACAAAACAGGAGATATTCCTTTCCCCGGATGGGATGAACTGGAGGCGGAAACTCTGGAAGAAAAACCACAGATCGTGGTCGCTATTTCAGACAGTCAAGGCAATGTGGTTCGGAAAGTAAAGACCAAGGCTAAGAAAGGTATTCATCGTATCTCCTGGGACCTTCGCTATCCAAGCACCAACGTGATCCGCCTTAGTGATTCAGAAAAACAAAACAACCCCAGTGCCTTTATGGCTCCTCCGGGCCGTTATTCCGCAACGCTGTACCTCAGTTCCAAAGGTGGTATTAAGCAACTTGCCGACCCCGTGAATTTTGAGGTCAAGCAGCTCTCCAAAGGTGCGCTCGATGGATCGGGACCTCAACTCGCGGCCAATTTCTGGCGCTCCTACGAGGCAATGTCCAAGGAGACCTCCAAACTGCAACTGGACCTTAACAAAGCACACCAGCGAGCCAAGGCGTATCGACTGGCTTTTGAGCGAAGCAATGCTGTTCCAGGGAGCATCGACGCTGCTCTTGGTGTCATCGTTCGTGAAATCCAGGAATTGGATTCCAAGACCAATGGGAACTTTGCCAAACGTGAGATCGGGGAAAAAGGAAGACCCTCGATCGGGGATCGAATGTTCGCCGTGTACCGGGGTATTGAACGCGCTACCTATGGCCCAACCGCCACTCACAAGGAGCAAATGGACATCATAGGAAAGCAGCTGCAAACCACGCGAACCAAGTTAGGAACCATCAATGATCAATTGGATGGGATCTATCGAAAGCTGAAGGCAGCGGGAGCACCACTGGTCGAAGAATGATTTGACAAGAAATAAATACATGATTTTGACGGTTTTATAAAGAAATTTCGTACATTTACATTGCTTCAAACCTCACCGCCTTTTACGAGGCAATCTTTACCCGTTTATCTTTAGTATGCGTCAAGTCGCCATTGTTCGTGGTTGTTAAACCCGGAACTCTACTTATCCAAATGGAAGTTTATTAACCTCTAAAAGGATTTGTATGAAGAAACTATTACGCGCATGGAAAGAACGTCTGAGACGATGGGATTTTAAGCTGAAACTTGCGGAATACGCGCGAGCCAGTAGTTATGCCATACATCGCTAGATCGTTCGATCCAGAAGAATGAACCCCTTACAGTGAATGTAAGGGGTTTTTTTATGCTGAAACGGAACAGGCCATATCCCGAAAAGTGGCTCAAGCCTTAATGCTTAGACTCATTGGCAATACGTTCGAGCATTCGCTTGGCGTTGGCTCCTGTTGGACCATCCGGATCCATCGAGAGTGCCTTGTTGTACAATTCGATCGCCTTTTCGTGCATACCAGCAGTTAAATAGCCCTCTGCCAAACTATCCCATGCGTTGGCCGAATCTGGAAAGAGCTGCGCTACGAAAGAGAAAACAGCGATGGCCTGCTGGGCCTCTCCCCTTCCAATCATTTGATAACCGGCTCGGTTCAATTCTCCTTCAAAATCAAAGAATTGATAGGTGGGATCGTTGACCATTCGAACGGCTTCCTGCTGTAACTTCTCCATTTCACCAGCCTGATAGAGGTCGGTCATGTATTGCATTGGATTCAAAATGTAGTTGCTATCGGAAAAGGAAAGCGCGGCCTCTAGTACAGGATCCTCGTTGTTAACAAATTCATTGTACGTCATTTCAATGGCAAGGTGCGGTGCCGCCCATGGAGCGTTCTCCCATTGTGGCTTATCCTGCCACCAGGCGAACGACAAGAACACGGGTACTTTACTATTGGGCAATTCCACGCGATTGTTATCGCCATAGAAATTCACATTCTCACCGGTGGGCTCTCCCAGGAAGATCGCGTTGGTATAATTGTCCATTTCATTGACCAGATTTTGACAGGCCGAAAAGGTCCTGCGACCAATGATCACGAACAGATTGCCTACTTGATTGATCTTTTCCGACTGAATGATACGCGTGATCACATCCTTGTTCTTATAGTTGTTTCCACCGCCGTTGAGGCGCACATCGATCACAAGGCGTTCCACGTCGTTGTTCTCCACAAAATCGAACACCCGGTCGTAGAAGTCAGGGATATTCTCGGACGGATCGTCCTGAATCTGACTCTGACGAACATATACCGTTTTGGATTCAGGAATGTACTCGTAGTAGTAGATCTTATCAAGGTTCTTAAGGTAGAATGGAGTCGTATTCTGGGACCTTGCATCCAGCCAGTCCCCATTTTGCTCAACAAATCCATAGCGCAACGGTACGCGTTTACCGGCTTCCAGCGAAATAAGTGTTTTAGTAAACTGGCGGCCGTCTTTTTCGAACGTCAATGGCACAGAGGTCGAAAAGGAAGGTATCACCCTCTGGGCATGTAAGATCTCGGGTGAGATCAAATAACGGAACCCATACGCTTTGAAGAACTGATCATTTTCGGCAGGAACAACAGGATAGATAGCTTCAAGAGCTTTCTCTATAGGCATATCCCCTATTTTCAGAACTTTCGCGCCCAGTATGGATGCATTGTCCTTGTTGGTACCCTGGACGTACACGCCATCCTCAAATTGATACAGGTTGATGGGTAATTGGTGGGTTTTAAAGGGCAATTCGCGCATACCCAGCACGGTGTGTCCGTATTTAAAAGACGCAACTACACGGGCAATCCCAATAGCGATCTCATGTTCCTGCATGTTTGGGATTTCACGGTGCAGTTGGTCCACGGCCGCGTCAAATTCGGCAGCAGTGGTCTTTTTGAACAGAAACGGATAGTCGTTATGGACGGTCTGTTGGAGGAATTTAAGGTCAGCTTGCCAGTCACTTTTGGACACAGACTGTTGTGCGGTTAATTGCAAAGCAACACCGCATAGTAAGAGTAATACTACGTTTTTCATGATGATAGTTTTTGATTGACGTTATATATATGAGTGCTCCAAACAACATTTGTTACACTAATGTATTCAGAATCAAAGAAAAAAAACAACGAGAGAAGCATCGCCGCGAGGTGCTATTGATGACAATCCGGAATCGGTTCGATGTAAAAGTGTATGCAATAGCAATTTACAACTAATCAATACACAGGATATTATGAAAGCAATTACCTCTCTCCTCCTTGCCCTAATTCTTACTACAATACCAATGTGCGCCCAGGAAAACAACGATTCGTCCAATGATTTTTTTAAGGGTTGGCGTTTTGGTCTCAAGGCTGGTGTTAATTTTTCTACCATGTTTGGCGATGTGGGCGACAATTCCTTCCTCTTCTTTCCGCATGCCGGTGCGGTGGCCGATAAGGATATCACTGAAGTGGTGACCCTTTCTACAGAACCCCATTTTTCCGGTGAAGGTCAAAACCTGAACGGTGGCTACGAACGAGTTATCTTTTTCAATATCCCGGTACTGGTAAAGTACAATGCCTCACCCGAACTAAGCATTGACGGTGGCTTACATACCGGGATCAAAATTGCCGAAACGACCAAATTCGGTCAATCGGGGGAGAAACGAAATCGAAATCGCTACAAACGTATCGCTCCCGGAATTACCGGAGGAGCAACCTATGCCATCGATGGCAACTGGTTTACCCAAGTACGGGCGAACTTAAAGTTATCCGACGTAATTCGAGCAGACGCAGGAGATACCGAAGGTTCTACCATTCTTACGCTTCAACTTTCCGTGGGGTATTGGCTGGACTAATTACCTTTTACAAGCACACTTCTGAACTAATTTCAAATTTCATTGTTCAGAATAACAAATAATAATACATTTATGCTGGCACGGGTAGCCCCCTGCCAGTAATCCATGGAGAACCAACCAAAGCATATGCGAAAGTTTGGAACTTTCGGGGGTGTGTTTACGCCAACCTTGCTCACTATCCTGGGAGTGATCATGTATTTACGCCTGGGCTGGGTGGTTGGAAACGCCGGATTGCTGGGAGCCTGGCTTATCATTATAATCTCCTTTCTGATCACGCTTTGCACAGCGCTTTCCATGTCGGCCATCACCACCAATATTCGCATCGGCGCGGGTGGAGCCTACGCCATTGTTTCGCAGGCATTGGGCCTTGAAGTGGGTGGAAGTCTAGGCATTCCGCGCTATGTATCACAAGGACTGGCGGTTACTATGTATATTTTCGGATTTCGGGAAGGTTGGCTTGGAATTTTTCCCGACCACAACGCTTTTCTGGTAGACGCCATCGTCTTCTTAGCGCTATTTTCCATTGCCTACATCAGTGCCAATCTGGCCATTAAAACACAATACATCATCATGGCCATTATTATCGCATCGTTTGTGGCGATCGTGATGGCGGCCTACGAAGGTTCTATGGTGGTGCCCAACGAGGAAGTATTCAAATTTGGAAGTTTCAAGGGTTCGGTCGAGAACGATTTTTCGGGTAGCAATTTCTGGCTGGTGTTTGCCGTGTTCTTTCCGGCGGCTACGGGTATCATGGCCGGAGCCAATATGTCGGGAGAACTCAAAGATCCTAAAAAGAGCATCCCGGTAGGTACGTTATGGGCCATTGGTGTGAGCTTTGTGATCTATATGCTGCTCGCCTTTTGGGTGGCCCGTTCTGCTTCCGAAGAAGAACTACTCAACAACTATTATATCATCGTCGAAAAGGCTTATGTAGGCCCGCTCATTATTGCTGGCATTCTGGGAGCTACCTTCTCGTCAGCCCTGGCGTCGATCGTGGGGTCCTCCAGGATCTTATATGCCATGGGATCGCACAAGGTGCTGCCCTACTCCAATTTCCTGGCGGGTCAAAGCAACAATGGGCAGCCCAGGAACGCCATGATCGTGACCGGTATTCTTATTTTCGCCACCATGCTGC